>JAJDEL010000438.1 GCA_029259835.1 Planctomicrobium sp.
TTGCAACATATTAATGTATTGGTCGTCCATTGCCGCAGGAAACCAGATGCGCCCTTCTTATGACAAAACTGCCCGCCTAAGAAGAACCTGACTTGAGGGGATGCCTTCACTTTGAAATGAACCGCATAGATTTTTGCAGGAATGAAATTCAACGTCAACATTCAGAGGGTGAACATCTTGTTTATGAAGTTACTGAGCTATTAAAATTCAGGAAACCGGACGAGTGAATGAACGCGATCTGGCATGATCACAAAACTCCGGCACAGTCCTTGGTGTTTTGCCAAACAGCTTCCCAATTCACCAATTATCATTCGTTTTTCCTGTTCATTTCCCATGTGCTGGTGAGGTTTGTGACTCGAAAAATCGTAGAATGGAGATAAAATTCGTCGTCACAAACGCTTCCCTTAAGCATTCCAGTGAGCCTTTCCTTTGGTTTTAGGCCTACCAGAAAAAGCAAGCTCATGGCGAATTCATCTTGCCGCCCTGCTGATTCATCTCATGTGAAACAGAAGATCCCAGCACGCACGCGGATGAATTTCTCCAGAGAATGGAGGAGTTGAGAGTCCCGGCCGACCTCACTCTCATCAAAAACGCTCCGCATCCGTTTCTTGGCAATCAAGACTGGTTCGGCGAAATGATCGAAGCGGATTGCCAAATCAGGAACCCCAAATTCTAAACCTGACAAGCCGCTAGGAACCACCATGCTGCGTAAACTCGGAATCGCCGACGAAGGTCCTGTGCAATTGATAGTCGATTCCAGGTTTGAGTCACTTGCCTCTGGAAACGTGCATGACGCAGGTAAGGTCCAACCCGATTGGGAAATTCACAGACACGCTTGTGAATCCATGCTTACAATTGCATTGGTACTGTGGTCTGTCCTATTGTCTCTTCATCAGGCTTGGACAATCATTGAAGGTGCGCATGATGCATAATATTGCAGTGCTTGTTTTGTTCCCGCCGCTCCATGAGAAAATTGGTCACGAGATCGGCGGGCGCACTTGACCACAAACAGCAGAGAGTCGAAAGGAACCGATGACAGTCCGTATCTATCACAATCCACGGTGTTCAAAGAGCCGCCAGACGCTGAAATTGATCCAAGAGGCAGACATCGAACTGGAAGTCATTGAGTACCTCGACTCGCCTCCTTCGACACGAGAACTCAGTCAAATCCTGACGAAACTTGGAATTGCCCCGCGGGAGTTGATGCGTAAAGGGGAATCCATCTACAAAGAACTCGGCCTCGCCAAACGCGAACTGTCTCGCAAGGAGGCGCTCCAGTTGCTGCACGAACATCCCAAGCTCATCGAACGGCCGATTGTCGTTAAGGGCGACCGCGCAGTACTTGGTCGTCCGCCGGAGAACGTGCTGGGATTGCTATGAACGGCGACGAAGATCCGCTGCCACACAAATTCTTTTGACGAAAACCGTGGAGTAAGCCTGACTCACAAATATCGGAATATCCCGAGGAGCGTTTGGTTCGGAGTAGCAGTATTTGAGGGGTTCGGTTCCCTATCGAGGTCCGGACAGGTGCGTTCACCCCGACTGGGAGGTTATGGCGAGACAATGGTCCAAACTGGATTCGGCAGTGACCAAGTGATGTCTCACCAAAATGCCACTGATTGTTGATCGGCAGAGACTCTGTTTTCGCAGCCTGTTGCAACTTCTCACGATAGAACAAAAAAAAGCCGAGGCCCGCAATGTAACGCGGGCCTCGGCTTTTGTCATAACAGGAGGGTCACTTTTCTGGTTCAACAACAAATGCTGTGCGCGGCCTTGTTTTGCCTCGAAGACCGACTTGGATTTCAGATCCGCCAGACTCAACCCTCTGCGAAAATCTGTGTCATCTGCGGACAAAACAATGGGTCCGCAGATTTCGCAGAGAAACGCCGATTCAGTGAAGTAAGGTCTCTGAAAATCGCGCTACTATCCTGTGCGTGGTTAAGAATGTCCGATCATAGGACAGGATTTTATCCCGTCCAGACAGGTTGAAAACCTGTCCTACATGAGTGATCGATCAACCAGATTTTTCCTGCGCCTGCGGTCTCAATTCAGTCGCCATGAATCGCTTCCACTCAGTTCCATTTTTGAACTGACGTCACTGAGGGCCTGGAAACGAAACTGAAAACAAGTGAACAGAAAATTTCTGAGCGAGGCCGTTTTTGATCCAATTGTCCTGACACCTCGCTCGGCTGAGAGTCCCTGAGATGCAGTCGAATTTGCACCGAATTCAACGGCACACAGCATTTGTCGTTGAACCTTAAAAACTGCAATTGAACAGCCAGTTTTGTCCGACTAACAATCGACAAGGTCGATGTCCCAGGCTTGTGCTTTATGACGATGCCATTTTCTTCATATGAAACGCATTCACATTCGACCTGCAAGAGTTCTTCTGTCGATTCTTTTAGTCAGGGTTGAGAGACCTTCGTCACCGGCTCTTCTTGTTCGTCGACTTCAAGATCGATCGGGAATTCCATTTTGGAAAACAACGTTTCGTTCTTTCGCAGAACGTACAGCTTCGCAGGGCTCGGGAGAGCACCTTCGAGAACCCTCTGGTGAACGAAAGTCAGGTTTTCGATTGACGTCGTTTCCCAAATGTGGATGCCGACAAGAATGTCGCTGGCGCGAATGCCTGCCTGATTCGCTCGGCTTCCTTTTTGAACTTTAAGTATCGTGACACCGCCTCGATATGGTGCCTTCTTGTTATTCAGCTCAACCACTGAACCTAACTCTATTCCGATAATTCGGTTCCAGTAATCCAGAGAACTCTGGGTGTCCGCATCTCTTTGCTTTAACTCCTCTTCCTCCAACATGCGGCCCTGTTCGGAGTCGAATTGATCACCATAGTCTTTTGAAGAGCGACCATCTTTGCGGTAAATCAACTCAAGCGGACGTAGCACGATCAACGAATTGCCGGTGGAAACGGTTGAGTCAGGAAGAATCAGTCCCGGGACAACTTGTCGGGTATATCCCTCCTTAGTCGGATCCGGACCATATGGTCCAGTCCCGACTAAACCGCTTGTACCCTCCGGTAAGCGATCTGTTTCCGCAATCTTTAGCAGGACATCGGCAACCTGCTTTTTGCCTTGTTGGCGATACATCTTCGCCGAGAGCCGAAACCCTTCCCGCAACCGCTCGACCGTCAAGTCCGCTATCGGCGGATCGAATAATTCGCGACGAACTTCCTCGGTTGATTCGTTGAATTGTTTCGTGGCATGAATGAGTGATTGGCGGTCGCGTTCGTTTGCTGCAGAATCTTCTTGTGGTTTCTGAATTCGCACTAATCGGAGATAGACAATCCCCTTCTCGGGAGGGTTTGGTTCTGCACGAAGAGGGGGGTTCCCACCGGACTCTGAAGGAAACGCCAGCCACATATTGTTGTGATCAATGAACTTGTAGCGGGCAATACCTGACTCTTGATTGTTGTTAAATGCGATTCCCACTCGGATGAACTGAATCTTGTTTCCAGGAAGCTGCCTATAGAGAAAACGTTCAGAACCTTCTGTGTCCGTTTTGTTGGTCCAATTCATCTTCCACGGATCGAAGGAGACGACGATTTCCTCTGCAATTGTGTCCCAGTCATCTCCTGGCTTCGGCGCAACGAGTCTCCATGATCCGATTATAGGGTCGACTGTTACAGGCGCCTCCTTTTCAGGTCGTTGAACACCAAGTCGCAAGATCGCCAGGATTGTGCCGCGACGATTTGCCTCTTTGACTGGGTCTATGTTAGCCTTCAATTGAAATGAATTGATCGTTTTGACTCCAACAATTGCAGCGTCTGCGAACTTCGCGTTCGGAAGATAGACAACTTTTACCACAACATTGTTATTGCTGACCTGCTCGATATCCTCTTTTGTAATGTCGAGCGGAATCGCATTGTGTTTCAGGTAGGACTGCGTCTGCTCAGGGATTTTGGGTATCTCAATCTCACCCTGGATAGTTATCGTTGTTATCCTTTTAGGCAGCTTGTCCACTATGGAAAGAGTGATGGGGAGTTTCTGGTCAGCTTCCACATTCATTCGACCAGGAATCTGAATTGACGAAGGCGGGCTGGCTTCAGTTCCGCTCCCCCAAGTCAGCGTTGCTTCCAGCGGTTGAGCAAAATTCAATTGCACACTCTGCTCGAGGTCCAATTGCATGTCTTCGTCTTGGCTGGCAAGTTGCCAAATTTCGACAACGCCTTTCTTCTTGCGATCCACTCCGCCGATGACCAACCGGTTGGCTATCTGTGCGATGGCGAAGTGGTTCTGCTTTGCTTTCGGCGAGGAATCTTCTACTGGGATCAAGGGCTTACTCTGTCCTGTCTCCGTGTCCAGACGTGAAATGGAATGTCTGGGAACAGCTACCCCGATGATCGTGCCATCGGGGGCGGTGCCGGTTTTTCGGAAGATTAGATCAGATGAGAGATCGTGGAGGACAACGACCGTTGTGCCGTCTGATGAGAACGCGACCGGATTCGCCCAACCGGGGGTCATCTGCTGCCACAGTGTGACACCTGACTTCACATTCGCCAGCGTGACTGTTCCGTGGCGGGTGTCGTTCTCCCGGTCAAACTGCTGCGATCCAAAGACGATAAGTTTTCCGTTCGGCGAAAAAGCTAGACAACGCGTTCCGCCGTTGGTCTTTGTCGCAATCCGGCGAATCTTCTCACCTGTTTGAGCATTCCAGATGATCACGCCTGTTCCGTCTTCAGAGTTGTTCGACCATCGTCCTGCACTACCCAACAGGTTCCCGTCTGGCGAGAAAGTGACCGCGCTCGCGTAGTTGTGTCCGATCAGATCATGTTTGATCGTCCCTGTCTTCACATCCCATACTTTTAACCGACCGGGAGCAGTCACATTGCGGCCCAAACTTTCCACGACATCAAAAAAGTCTGAGAACTCCGCGAATGATTTACCCGCTACTGCCAGCGAGTTTCCATCGGGAGAGAACGTCAACGACATGACACTTCCCATTGCACGCTTGATCGGCTTCCAGGTCTCAGGCGTCTGTTTGTCTTTCAGTCGAGCCGGTTCATCATCAAGAGTACGGACAATATGCCCGGTACGTGCGTCGAAAAACTTCACCTGACCAACGCTGTTGCCAACCGCCAGAATCCAGAGTTTGGGATGAAACGCAAGAGCCGTTACTTCTGCCTGAGAGACGCTCGAACTCGCGGTGAGTAGTGCGTCTTCCTCTTCTGTGTAAAGTTGCAGCGAAACGATGACCTTCCCAGTCTCGGCATCTAACACATTAACCGACGGCTTATCCCGTCCCTGAATTGTGCCCGTCTTATTCTTGGACAGAAACACCACCGGGTTATGATTCGCAATCGCAATCAGTTTTCCATCTGAAGAGCAGGCGATGCGTTTGATGCCAAAGCTGGTTGTGAAACGATGTAAGCGTTTTGGTCCCCGTTCCGGAGTGTTATCGTCACTGCTCGCGGTCGTCCCAAGTTGTTCACGAACCGACTTCTTCAGGCTTCGCAGCGCTCCCGATTCGCCTGGCAGAAGCAGCAGTTCCTGTAGAATCTCATGGGC
>JAJDEL010000439.1 GCA_029259835.1 Planctomicrobium sp.
GCGTTCCCAAATGTTTGGTAAGTCGTGAAGCTCGGCCCCGAACATATCAACTCGCTGACCACCGGTGATCTTTGTGTACAAGTTGAAATCACTGGCGACTTCACCCAGAACAACGAGTTTGTCCGGCGTGATTTCCCCACCAGGAATCCGCGGGACCACCGAATAGGTACCGCCCCGCTGAGTGTTCGCAAGGAAACGGTCGTTCGTGTCTTGCAATGTTTGATGTTGCTCCTCGACGATGATCTCATTCCACAGGCTGGCGAGGATCGACGAAATCGTCGGTTTGCACACTTCGCAGCCGTTGCCAGATCCGCACTCGGTGAGAACTTCGTCAAACGTTTTTAACTGCTTTGTTTTGACGATGGTGAACAGCTCGGTTCGTGAGAAATCAAAGTGTTCGCACAAGCGATTTGAAACTTCAACACCAGCCTTCTTGAGTTCCGAGTTCAGCAATTCTGTGACGAGCGGTAAGCAGCCACCGCAGCCGGCGCCTGATTTCGTGCAACGCTTGACGTCGCCGGGGGTCGTCAGTTCTTCGTCACGGATGGCGGTGCAGATATCGCCTTTCGTGACATTATTGCATGAGCAGATTTGTGCTTCGTCCGGCATCGAGTCGAGACCACCGAGCGACGCACCACCGGAGCGACCAACAATTAACTCACCAGGTGGGCACGGAAGTGGTTGCCCGGTCTTTGCCAGCATCGACAGGCTGCCGTATTCACTTGCATCCCCGACCAGCACTCCGCCGAGCAGTTTCGTTCCTTCTTTGTCGAATAGCAATTTCTTGTAAACACCAGAGAACGAATCTTCAAAGGAGAGCGGCGTTGCCTCTTCCGGACCTACTTCGTAATCGCCGAAGCTGGCAACGTCGATGCCCATCAGCTTGAGTTTCGTGGAGAGATCAGTTCCGTGAAAATGTTCGTCACCTCCACATAAGTTCTGGGCGACGATCTCTGCCATGGAATAACCAGGCGCGACAAGTCCATAGATCATGCCACCATGCAAAGCGACTTCGCCGATAGCGTAGATGTCAGGATCAGATGTTTGCAGCCGGTCGTTGACTGAGATACCACCGCGTTCACCGATAGCGAGATGAGATTCTTTGGCGAGGTCGTCTCTTGGTCGGATACCGGCGGAGACGACGATCATGTCGACATCGAGCGACTCGCCATCGTTGAATTCCATCCGTTCCACGCGGGCTTTGCCATGAACTTCTTTAGTCCCTTTATTGAGATGAACATTCACACCGAGTGACTCAATCTTTTCGACCAGAATTCGTGAACCGGCATCGTCGATCTGCCTCGGCATCAATCGTGGTGCAAACTCGACGACATGCGTTTCCATACCAAGATCGTAAACTGCTTTCGCGGCTTCGAGACCGAGCAAACCTCCGCCGATGACTGCCGCACTTTTCGACGTTTCGGAGTATTTTGTGATTCGTTCGAGGTCTTCGAGTGTTCGGTAGACGAAGACACCTTGTTTGTCGATCCCTGGAATGGGAGGAACGAACGGATACGAGCCAGTCGCCAGAATGACGGCGTCGTATTCGATCTCGACTCCTTTCTCGGATCGGACGATAAAAGCGGAGCGGTCGATTTCGCACGCCCGGTCGCCGATGTGGAGTTCGACGTTGTTTTCTGCATACCAATCCATCTGCGCCATCATCATCTTTTCGGCGTCGCGATGGGCGAAGAAAGATGTCAGTCCGACACGGTCGTAAGCGGCCCGCGGTTCTTCACAAAACGTGACGATGCGGTATCGCCCTGCTGTGTCGAATTCGACAAGTTTCTCACAGAACCGTTGCCCAACCATGCCGTTGCCAATGACAACAACATTTCGTTTACGGGCTGAGCCATTATTATGAGCGCTCATGTTTGTTTCACTTCTTTAGAAATTGTTCCGCAATGAGCTTCAGAGTTGATTCGGTCGTTGTCAGCCGCAGGGTGCTAGCCTCGGCTAAGAAAGTGAATCGAATCCAAATCCAGGGCTAGCGCCCAAGCGGCAAATAGTGGGAATTATTTCGGGACAATTAATTAGAAATCAGACGGTTGCATGTTCGAGTTCTTTGGATTGTTGACGGCGTTCTCTTAATGCGAATGCAGTTGCTGTGCGGGCTTCGGTTTCTGCAGCTTCGTTGAAGTTCACAGCAAAGGTGAGAAACGAGCAGCACGTCACGAGTGCTCCGAGGATGAATAACGCAGTTGGCCACGAGATCGCTTCTGACTTGAACAGGAAACCTGCTGCAACCGCACCAGCGTTGCCACCGGCACCGACGATTCCCGCAACAGACCCCAGAGCACGCTTGTTAATAAACGGAACGACCGAGAACGTTGCTCCCTCGCTCATTTGAGTAAACAGACTGAACAGGATCAGTGTTGGAATTGCCAGCGTGAGGACATTCATTTGAGAGAACAGCATCAGGGAGAGTCCTTCTGCAAAGAGGACTATGAATAACCATTTGACTCGTCCGGAAAGTCCCCATTTTTCACCGAACTTATCGCCGAATGCTCCTCCGAGTGTCCGGGCGAAGATGTTCATCAGTCCGAACAGACTGGCGATCACTCCTGCAAGCCCGACTGCTTTCATGGTTTCCATGTTTTGGAAGTAGTCAAAGGAATCCAGGAAGTAGAGAGCAGCAACGTTGTTGA
>JAJDEL010000440.1:5000-6777 GCA_029259835.1 Planctomicrobium sp.
CAACGCAACTTTTCCCCCCAACCCAGCTGCAACTGCGGCGGTAACTAAGCCTGCCGTTCCCGCACCAACCACGACGAGATTGTAACGTCCTGTGACTGTTGGATTCGTCCAGCCATCAGGGTGGACATTCGCTTTCAGACGTTGATTGTGTTCATCAAAAGGCTGCAAAGCTGGGAGGTCGGACATAATTGAGTCAGGCAATGAGTGAAGATATGGGGTTCAGTCACGTTGAATGCAGTATGGCGTTGTGGACATGGAAATGCGGTGAATCGCCTCACAGTTCTTGCGGTGAAATCTAAAATATTGGATTCCCAAGGCACTTCCCGCGTGATGGTTTGTCTGTCATGATGCCTCGTCTTTCCAATTTTTACTTGAGTCGAGCGACATGGAAATTCCAAAATTAAAGATTGAAGGCCCGAAACGAGCCAAAAAATGCGTCATCCTGACGCATGGTGCGGGCGAAAGTTCCGAGTCTTCGTTTCTGTCTTACTTCGCTGAAGGACTTGTCAATCTTCACTATAAAGTTGTCCGCTTTGATTTCCCTTATATGGAAGAAAGGTCGAGAACGGGTCGTAAACGTCCACCAGATAAAGAATCGGTCCTTCGAGAAACCTGGCTGGCAGTGCTAGATAAAATTCAAATTGAAAAAGTCGCTATCGGTGGGAAATCAATGGGAGGACGCATCGCCAGCTTGGTTGCTGATGAATCGCGCGCCCAAGGACTGCTCTGCTTTGGCTACCCATTCCACCCGACGGGAAAACCTGAGAAGCTTCGGACCGAACACCTGAAAGACCTGCAAACGCCGACTCTGATCGTGCAAGGAGAAAGCGACCCGTTCGGATTTCGAGTTGAAGTTGAGAGTTATGATCTCTCGGAGAACATCCGAGTCCACTGGTCTCCAGACGGAGACCACAGCTTTCGCCCCAAGCGAGGCAGTGATCGGACTCTGGAGCAAAACATGAAGAATTCGATGCGAGCCGTCGAAAAATTTCTCTTCGAACTTTGGTTGCAGTAGTCGTTGAGACCAACTCCGCATGATCCCATTACGCGACAATATTCCGGCGCAGGCGACTCCTGTTGTGAACTACGCAATCATTGCGATCACTTCTCTGGTTTTCTTTGCCCAATTACAAGATAACGCGGAACAACCTTCACTCGTTGAGAAGTTCGGAATGATTCCGGTTCGAATTCAGAATCCGGATGCCAACGTTGAGGTGATTGTCGGTCAGCAAAAAGTGAGGGGGCCGCAGGGGCCAGAGATCCAGCCAATCAAGCGGGAAGCCATTCCACCGGTTATTTCCCCCTATTTGACAATGCTGACCTGCATCTTTCTACACGGTGGCTGGATGCACTTTCTCTTCAATATGTGGTTTCTTTATATCTTTGGAGATAACGTCGAAGATCGGTTCGGGCACATCGGCTACGCCATTTTTTACATGGGGTGCGGAGTCGCCGCCAGCTTGATGCACTACTTGAGTGGACCAGCTTCCACCATTCCAACAGTCGGTGCCAGCGGAGCGATCGCGGGCGTGATGGGGGCTTACTTCATCTGGTACCCGCAAGCCAGAGTGCAGACGATCATTCCGATCTTTATCGTCGTCTACATTGTCGAACTGCCCGCTTCACTCTTTTTAGGAGTCTGGTTCCTGATTCAATTTCTACAGGGCACGATGTCTGTCATCATCATGCAAACGACTGGAGTCGCCTGGTGGGCACACATCGGAGGATTCATCGCAGGAATCGCTGCAGCCTGGATCCTCGGAGTCAAACCGTGGGT
>JAJDEL010000045.1 GCA_029259835.1 Planctomicrobium sp.
TTCATACCCCCACTGGTCAGCGAACGCCTGAATCTTGTCTGCACTTCGAGCACAGGCCGCCTTCAGGACCGGCTGGTGTCCTAACTCCGGGAAGAAGTCCGGGCAGCGTTTGTACCCATTTGTATGAGCACGGCCCATGAACCCATACCCAATCATCCCCACATTTACCGGTGTCGCCATCGCTGCTACCTTTCAGATAATCAATTACTAATCAATACGATTCAGGTCCGTTTTGGGACCGATCACTATTATTTCAATCCCGGACTTTAGCAAACACGCGAAAGAATCCCAACAAAGCAGCCGTTCCACGTGGAACGAATCTGGAAGGCATTTCGCTGACTCGTGACTCACGGGATCAACTTTCTTCCTCCTCTGATGTCTGCGAACGCTTCCCTCGCAATTCATCCAACCGCTGCTTAATCTCCGCCTCATATCCTCGGTCGACCGGTTCGTAGTAGGTCTTCTCGACTCCGAGGTAATCCTGGTCGACCCAGCCATCTTTTGCGTTGTGGGCGTATTCGTAGCCTTCGCCGTGGCCCATGGTTTTAGCTCCGCCGTAGTGACCGTCTTTGAGATGAGCTGGCACTGGGATCACGCGGTGGTTTTCAATGTCGTCCATTGCGGCATTGATCGCCATGTAAGCAGCGTTTGATTTCGGGGCGGCTGCGAGGTAGGTGACTGCTTGCGAGAGCATAATTCGGCACTCTGGCATCCCGACTCGTTCGGTCGCTAACGCTGCGGCATTGGCGAGGACGAGTGCCTGTGGGTCGGCGTTTCCAATATCTTCAGACGCAGAGATCACGATTCGGCGAGCAATGAACCGCGGATCTTCACCGGCGACGAGCATCCGAGCCAACCAGTAGATCGCGGCATCCGGGTCGCCGCCGCGAATGCTTTTGATGAACGCACTCGCGACATCATAATGCTGATCCCCTTTCGCATCGTACAGAACCGCCTTCTTCTGAATCGATTCCTGAGCGACTTGCAGGTCGAAGACTTTGTGCCCCCGATCAAGTGAGAGGACTCCAATCTCCAGTGCGGTTAATGCGCGGCGGGCATCACCATCGCAAATCTCTGCCAGGAAGTTGATCGCTTCGTCGGTTGCCTCCGCGTGTGTCTCGCCCAGTCCGCGTTCTTTGTCAGTCAATGCCCGCCAGAGAAGTTGCGCGATGTCTGCTTCATCAATCGTCTTGAACTCAAAAACCTGGCTGCGGCTGATCAACGCAGACGCCAACGAGAAGAACGGATTCGCCGTCGTCGCAGCGATCAGGTTCACAACGCCAGCTTCGACATCCGGCAGCAATACGTCCTGTTGTGTCTTGTTGAAGTGATGCAGTTCGTCGACGAAGAGAATCGTCCGACCATCCCCGCGCGAGAGTCGGTCTCGTGCCTTGTCGAGTTCCGCCCGCAGTTCCTTCACTCCAGCAGAGGCCGCATTAAGAACCGCAAAGTGGCAGCGAGTATGCAGAGCGATCACCTGCCCCAGCGAAGTCTTCCCGGTTCCTGGCGGTCCGTAATAGATCATCGACCCTAACCGATCCGCTTGCAGCATTCGCCGCAGCAGCATCCCTTCCCCCAGAAAATGTTGCTGACCAACGAATTCATCCAGCGACCGAGGCCGCATCCGCGCCGCCAACGGCTGCGCTTTCGTGCGTTCTTTTTTTTCTTGTTGATCAAACAAACCAGGCATGGGGATGGGCAAGGGGTTGAGCGGACAAGCGGCAAGGGGAAATGAAGAGCAACCGTTTAGCGACACACTTCACTGTGTGCCACTCACAATGCTTCTTCACATCAAACACCACTCAGAATAGTTCATTGGAGACTAGTAAGAAAAGACCCCGCCAGTTTCACGTGAAACTGGCGGGGCTGCGACAGGATATTTTCTGAGGCATTGACAATTGGCCCTCACACTTCGACTCAGTCGGTCAGAGTGATGATGACTCTGTCCAATTCACCGGTGAATGGGAACGGGCTGCCTTTGTAATTTGGATCGACTTGAGTTCCGTAATCGACTCCGACGTCAAAGGTCTCAGCCAGTGAGTAAGTACTGATGTGCATTTGCGGCATCTCGGTGTCGTCGACTTTCTCGCCATTCACATATAACTCGCCAGTCCCAGCGAATGGTTTGGTCAGGTTGAAGTTGAACTTCAGGTCGGTCTTGCCCTTGGGTAAGGCTTTCGACGTTAAGTGGTAATGCACACCGTCGAGGAAGTTGTAATCAAAGTGCAACTTCCCCCTTTTGATATACATCGAGTAGCCGCCGGTCATGCCGCCACAGGAGACAATCACTCCTTCTTCGTCACCATTGAGGTCAACGGTTGTCTCGATTTTATGCGAGCGGTTCTTGACTGGAGCAGACGCCTTCTCTGCAATTCGAACGGCACCCGGAGCAAAGTAGACAAATTCTTTTTTGTCTCCAAACAGGATTTTGTTGATATTGGCCATGCGCGTGATCATGTCGTCATACAACGGATAGACGTTGTTCTTGACCGCCTCTTCATCGAACAACTTCTTTAGCTCTTCGAGTTTTTCTGGATGCTTGGCGGCAAGGTTATTACTTTCCGAGAAGTCTTCTGCGACGTGGTAGAGCTCCCATTCATCGTCCTCAAAAGGGCTGGTGGAATTTACGACCCAGGGCATACGCTTGCCGTGCAGAGTGACCGCCTTCCAACCATCGGCCCAAATCGCCCGGTTGCCAAACATTTCGTAGTATTGCACTTTTTTGGCGTTGTCGGCACCTGCATCGTCGAATGAGTAATTCATCGCAATACCAGTAAACGGCTGTTGCGGAATACCGTGGTAAGTCTTCGGTTTTGCAATGCCAGCGGCTTTCAATATCGTTGGTGCAATGTCACTGATGTGGTGGTATTGACTGCGAACTTCGCCTTTGGCTTTGATTCCGTTCGGCCAGTGAACGACCAACGCATCCGCTTGACCACCACGATGTTCACTTTGTTTAAAGTATTTGAACGGAGTGTTTCCAGCCATCGCCCATCCTGCATGATAGTGAGGATACGTGTCGGCTTGGCCCCAGTGATCCAAGTGGCGCATATTCGCATCAAACGGAGTTTGCATTCCGTTCAAAACATACGTCTCGTTGAAGGTTCCAGCCAATCCACCTTCACCGCTGGCTCCGTTGTCGGAAGTCACCATAATGAGCGTGTTGTCCAGTTCACCGATCCTGCTTA
>JAJDEL010000441.1 GCA_029259835.1 Planctomicrobium sp.
CTCTTTGGTAATGATCTACTTTGAAATCAGGGAGCGAAACAATCGCTTCTATAGGGCCAATACTTCCTCTAGTCGAAACAATCTGGTGTTCATCAGCGCTCGACACTACGATCCGAGATTTATCAGGAGAAACTTCATTGACCCTGATCGGTGGCTTTATACTGAGGTGTCTCAAAAAGACAGGGCTTGCTGGTGGAATTTGAATTGATCCATCCTTGTGAACAATCACCGGTGAGTCACAGGCTTCAGAATCAAACACGGTACTGATTAAATCAGAGCCAGTTAACGTTGTGAGGAGTTCTGTTCTTATAGAAAAGCCATCAAAGCTCAATGCGTAAATATCATTGTTTTTTTGAAAGAATCTCTCTGAAATCCAGGAGTCGCAATGGAAGGAATCCTTCTTTTTCAATGTGCCAGTATTGCTATGAAAGACATAGACTTCGTCTCGATAAATTAACAGCACCATTCCGGCGTGAATCGAAGCAGTAGCGAGCATACCAATTTTCTGGCAATCGAGCGGATAGACCTTACAGTCAAGCGTGTTCGTGTCGAGTCGGACGAGAACGCATTGCTGACCAGTTTTTGGACCGATGACGATGCGGATGGTTTCGTCTTCTCGTTTGACGCAAAGAATGTCGCCTGGCGGGAGACTGGATGTCAGATGTCTCGCACCACGTTTGTGCTCGTCCCATAGCATTAAACGACGATCATTTGTGATGGCAAGGGCGTAGAGCTTTTCTTCCGTTTGACTGGTGCGAAGATCAATGATTTTTTTCGGATCAACAGAGTGCGAAAGCCGCAGCGGGAATTTCTTCAGACGCATTATCGCTGGGAGTTTGGGGTCGATCTTTTCGTCAATTAGGGAGTGGTCAAGTTTTTTTGGTTGCGATGTTGGTAAGAGAAGATTGAGGTCGAGCGTTGCTTCACGGACGAGGCGTTCGCCTCTCTCGGAGTACGAGAGTAATCGAAAGCGTCCCTGGCGATTCACAGTGGCGACGTAGTACAGTGGTGGTCGGTTCTCGCGGAGTTGTTTGCGGAACTCTTCATCCGCGAAAACGTCCTCACCGACAACGTAGATCACTTCGTCCAGTTCCGGATCAAGATCGCGGCGAAACGCTGGTAAGCTCTCACCTGGGTGGACTTCGAGTTCCAGTTTTCCCAAGTGCTCAGTCAGTCCATCGTGCGAGAGATGATCAATCAGGTCGGTTTCCTTACCGGCGGCTCGGAAAAGTTCCGTTGTTTGGTCGGTCGTTGCAGCGAGTGAAAGTGCAACACTGGATGCGAAAACTCGCGGAACGCCCCACATTCGCAAACCGGAATCTAAGAGTATCCGTCGTCGTTGCGGTGGGTTTGACATCGTCGTTTCACGACGAAGGTACAGAGCCTCGCGCAGGGCGACGCGTGTCATCAGAGTCTCGTCATCATTCGCGAGTTCACTGATGAGCAACCGATCCAGTGGTCCGCGATTTGAAATGTCCGAGACACCTCCCAGCGGCATGTCTTCCTCGTCTTGAATGTGTTTCGGGAGATGCACAACCGCCATTAGTTGCCGCGTCAGTCGCGCCATGCCGCCGAGTTCTTCATCCTCTTCGAGCTGCTTGAGGAACTCCCGAAGATTCACTGGTCGAGTGATTTCTTCCGGGAGTTCAACTTCCTCAGTGGTCTCCGGAAGTTGGTCCAATCCTGTCGCTAGCCGTAGCCGCAGAGCGTTGGCATCGATCCTCTGCGCTCCATCGCAAAGCCCTCGCAGTTCACGAACCCACTTGCCAGTCGCTTTGATGATCTCTTCTGAGTGATCCGTATCGTAGGGGAATCCATGCCTGAGTTCCCGCAGCACGTCTTTTGCGACTTCGTTCGACGTGCGCAGTGGGTGTCGTTCGAGGACTATCGCGACCAATTCTGTTTTCGCGACAGTCGAGGACTTGAGGTCACCTGGCAAAGAAGAAATGCGTTCCAGGGCGGTCAAAGCTTCGTTCCACTGCACTTGCCGCATTTTAGAGCCGAGTCCTATCGCTTCCGTCAATTGAGCAGTTTGAGACGTGTCGAGAACCCAAGTGCTACGACATGCCGCCAGTAACAGGACGACCATATCAAATGGAGCCAATCCTTCCGGCTTGAGCCGTTGTAACACGGAAGCGATTTCTTCCCTAAAAGCGATGGTCGTTCCGTCGCTCCACTCGATTTCTTCTCCATCTTCTGACCAATTCCAAAATGATAGGCATGGTGCGGTGAGGTAGCGTTGTGCGTGTGTCAATTGTCCCATCACGAAGCCCCCGTGAGTGAGCGAGACGTCGCTAGAATCGATGACCGATGACACGCAACGAACTGATCCGCCGTGATGCGTTCGCGTCCAGCTTCAGTCCAAAGGGCAATGTCACCTTTGTCGAGCCGCCAGCGTTTCGCCAATTGATCGGGAGCAAGAAACGGGCTCCAGGACATCCCAAGTGGAACGACGATCCCGGACTGTTCGGTGAATCGGTTTCCTTCTAGAGATGGTATCGGTTCGCCATGAATGATCGTGTTCCCGTCGTGACGAGTCGCAAAACGCAACCGCTGCAACCGAATCGCAGGCGCGTTATCTGCCCATGCCTGAAATTCAAAGAACGAAACAACCAGCACATTCGCCGGACGTTCTTCGTGGGAATGCACAAGCTTGATCGGTGTTTTGTCAGTCAATCTGCCAGCGAAACCAGACGTCGGCAGCGTCGGCGAGATGGCATCACGGATCAGTCGCCAACGAAGCTGCGGCAGCACGCCATCAGGCACGCGACGGTCAATCGGCACGAGTTGTCCATCATTCAGAACCAAGAACAGTTCCCCATCCGGCAGCGTTCGCAGCAACAATTCCAATTCGCCCGTCAACGCCGGACCACGCAACCACCACTCGTTTTCACTTTGAGCGACTTCGATACCCTTCAACAACCGCAGCCGCCCAAGCGCCGATGCAGCGCAGTCAGGAATTCGAGCCGCCCATGCAGAATTGTTTGGCATGATTTACGACGCCTCCTGCTCTTCCAACTGCTTCCAAATATTTTTGAGACGGTCTTGCAAAAACGTTTTTGCCTGATCGCTTTCGAGCCATTCGCAGCGACCGGAGAGGACGCTGAGTTGGTCTTGTACGTACGAGCGATCTGCGGCGCCGAGGGTTTGTTCGAGGCGTCTTTCGATGCGGTCGAGGTCGAGCGCTAACGCATCAGCATCGGGAGCAGTGCCTGCCTTGGATCTGGGGTGAGGGGATTCGACCGGTTCGGTTGAGGCACGTTCAATTGCTTCGCTGACGAGTGTGTTGAGTACTTGTTGTTGTTCTTCGGTTTCCCAGGTGTATCTAAGAATCCACATATCGGAGACGTTCGCGGTTAACCGTCCGCAAATAATGGCGCTTGCCGCGATTAAACGCTGAAACTTCACCGCTCGACGATCAGAAACGGTCACGCCTGCGTGTCGCAAACGTTGTATCAATTCGACATATGGTTGCCGAATAGTCTCGACATCAACTTGATTGACGACGGCTTGAATGTCGCGAATCTCTTCGACGCTGATTGTCGAATTTGTTCGCTGACCACTGTCGCGACTCTGTTCGAGCTCCCAGCCAGCGGCAATGACATCTTGCAATTTCTCCTGTGGGACGTTTTCGCAAGTCACGCGCAGCAGGAAGCGGTCGAACAACGCTTGCAAAGCTTCATCTTCGGGAAGGTGGTTGCTGGCGCCGACTGTTAATAGAGTTGGGACGGGAATTGTTTCGCGCCCACGGCGGAAGATTCGTTCGTTCAGGACCATCAGCAAACTGTTCAGCACGGCACTGTTCGCATTGAGTAACTCGTCGAGGAAAACGATATCCGCTTCCGGCAGCATCCCTTCCTTGTTCGTAATCAATTCCCCTTCGCGCAGCTTGCGGATATCGAATGGTCCGAACAGTTCGTTCGGCTCCGTGAATCGTGTGAGCAGATAATCGAACGATTTTCCCTGGATTCTCGCCGCGAGGTATTGCACGAGGGCACTCTTCGCCGTGCCAGGTGGCCCCATGAGGAACAGGTTTTCTCGACCGATTAGCGAGACCGCCAGCAGATCGATGATTTCATCCTTGCCGACAAAGGCTTGTTTCATCGGCTTGATGATGTTCTCGGACAGGGACTGCGCGTTCTTCAGCGCAAGTTGCTCAGCGTTCATGCGTGTGTCTGTTCTTTCTGTTGGATCAATTGATGGAGTGTCGGAGTCAGTTGCGGGTTCGCGCCGATGGCGGCTTTGACACTTTCCAGGATCAGCTCATTGTCGAGTCGCGAAGCAGCGCCAGTCGCGAGGATCCGGTCGGTATACGTCAGTAGCAAGCTGGGGTGAGAGATAAAACCATCGATGTTGACGTCTTCGCTCATTGTGATACCGACTGAGGAGAAGGGCCAGTTCCGCGCCCAGTGATGTAAGGTCTCTGTCAGTTGGGAATTTGTTTCGGAGGATCGTGAAAGTCGAACGAGATCCGGCAGGAATCGAAAGAGAATGTCGGCGGAGTAACAAGACTCAGGTGTGAATCCCGGAGGAGTGGAGTCCTGATCATTCCGTGTCTGGTCGAGATGTTGATAAGCGATCCGCTGCGCGGCCAATTATAATCTTTAATTGCTCAAGATGTTTATCAAGTGATTATCTATGTTAGGTTTTTGAGAGATTTAG
>JAJDEL010000442.1 GCA_029259835.1 Planctomicrobium sp.
AGGCATAATTGAAAAGTCACGAGTTGCAAGGTCAGGATTTGTGGGTGTTTTTCTGTTTCCAATGTTGAAACAAGGTGACCGCGAATAGTACCAACGCGATCAAAGTCAGGCTTCCAGCAATCGGACGAGTCACCAGTGGCGACCAGCTTCCACCTGTCTGCATGAGCCCTTCGGTTAAGTGCTCTTCGGCGATGGGAGCGAGTACGAATCCGATCACGAATGGTGCTAACGGAATCCGCAACTTCTCGATCCCGAAGCCGATCAACCCGAACGCCAACATGGCCCAGACATCAAAAAAACGATTTGCCAGTGAGTATGTCCCAATCACGCAAAACGTGAGGATGACCGGGATCAGCAGCGTTCTCGGCACGCTCGCAAGTTTCGCGAGCCACTGCACTGAGAACATCATAAAGACGAACATGAACAGGTTCGCCACGAACATGGTTCCCATAATGATGTAAACCACATCCGGATTTTGTTCGAACAGAAGAGGACCCGGTTGCAGCCCATGTATCACAAGCGCGCCGAGCAGGATGGCATCAATCACGCTGCCTGGGATTCCCATCGCGATCAACGGAATGAGAGCACCGCCCACGGTCGCGTTGTTCGCAGCTTCAGAAGCGATGATTCCTTCTTCACTGCCATGTCCAAATTTTTCCGGTGTTTTTGAAGTTGTCTTCGCAGCGGAGTACGCAACCACGGAACCGATGTTGGCACCAATCCCAGGCAGGATGCCGATGAATGTTCCGATGAAAGAAGACCGTACCAGGTTGACGGCATTTCTTTTCCATTCAGTGAATGTCAGAAACAGACCAGCCCGCGAAACCGTAATCGCTTCGACCGGACGATGCAGTTTGAGGATTTCAGTGATCACTTGATTGACCGCGAATAGGCCAATTAGCACTGGGAGAAGTTTGAAGCCATCGTCGAGTTCGTGCATGCCGAAGGTGAGTCGCGTCATTCCTGTCGCTGGAGATGACCCCGGCATCGCCGTCAATATTCCAAGGAATCCAGCAAGCAAGCCACGCGACAGTGACTCTCCACTGACGGACGCAATCAAAACCAATGCCATCAGCACCAGCGCAAAAAACTCCCACGGACCGAACGTCATCGACAACTCTGCGAGCGGACCAGAGAGCAGCACAAGAAAGACCCAACTGACCAAACCGCCGATAAACGATGCACTGACACCAAGTCCCAACGCGCGTCCTGGTTGACCGCTCTTCGCCATCGGATAGCCGTCAAGTGTCGTCATCATCGACGCTGGAGTTCCTGGTATGCGCAGCAACGTTGCAGTGATGAGTCCTCCAGAAACCGTTCCGACATACATCGACACCAGGAGCACCAATGCGTTTTCCGGCGACATTGTAAACGTCAACGGCAAAGAGAGAGCAATCAGCATCGCCCCCGTTAATCCTGGGATTGCCCCAACGATCACCCCCAACGACGTTCCCAGCATCAACAACCCCAGCGCCTGCGGGGTGAAGAGCATCATCATTGAGGAAAAGACTTCGTTCATTGGAATTAGGTTTTTGAAAGTATTGACGTCTTCTGTCTTATGGAGTTCAGGGGAAGTGCGATAAAAAACACCGCAGTACGGCAATTTTTGTCCCCTCTCCCCACTTCTGGGGAGGGGGCTAGGGTGAGAGGCAAGTTAAAAGTTGACCCTGCTACTCAAACGGGTCTCGAGAAACAGGCTACCTGTGAATTCTTTTTCTTCTTCAATGGCAAAATGGCTCTCCTCATCTATGGCAAGTCAATCACGAACAGTTCAGTGAATAAAAAATGAAGTCCAAAACTCAGCACGACCGCCAGCACCGCCATCACTCCGAGTAAATTTCGATTTTGAAGCGTCAGCACCGGCCCGATAATCGCCAAATACAGGAAGGTTGCGGCGCGGTAACCGAGCAACTCTGCGTGCATCGCGGCAACGTAAAGGAACGTCAAGCTGAGGACGACAAGAACGAGCGAACGGGGTTTCAAACCTTTTGAAGCCTCCTGTTCGTTCATCTGCCGAAGTGACTCTGATTGTTTCGCTGATCTGCTTCTTCCGAAAAACAGGCTGAGAACAGCCAGCACAACGACTGTACCAAACACCCACATCGGGAAGTTGGGCAATTCCACGGTCGGTCGTTGCGAAACAGCTGCAGTTCTCGCAGCAAGACGGTCCAGAACACGTGTCAGCTCTTCACCTTCAATTGTCAGTGGATCAATATGAAGTTGCTTGAGGCGCGCTTGCACCTCTTCGGTTTGCATCGCTTTCTGTAAAGCAGTTGCAATCACATCCAACCGGTCCCTGGGAGTCTCCTTGGGAGCCCACCAGAATTGCATGTTCGTGCTAACCACATCGTAGCCTTGCTCAATTGCAGTCGGGATTTCCTGGGCATCTGGGTGTCGCTGCGGTCCCAACAGAGCGATCGCACGCAATCCGGCGGGTTGAAATTGTGCGTATTCTCCCAGAGAAAATGACGAAACATCCGTGTGTCCACCTTGCAGACCGGCAAACCGCTTTGCCCCATCTCCGGTTTGCGAATAACGAAAACGTGCTCCAGAACTCACTTTTTCCAGCATCATGCCAGCGAATTGACTCGGCGCACCGATGTTGGCGGAAAAGACCACTTCATCTGGCCTCTCTGCTGCGGCATCCATCAGATCGTTCAGAGTTTGGTACTTCGAATTTTCACCGACGCCAATAATCATCGTCGATTGCCCCATTGCAGTGATGGGGACAAAAGCTTCCGGTCCGTAGTTGACCCGCCCGGAGTACTTCGACGTCAAGATACCCTCATGCAACTGCATCAGGGTGTAACCGTCAGACCGGGCATGTTTGACCCGCCGAGAACCAATCGTTCCGCCAGCCCCTGGAACATTGATAATCACCAGCGGCTGCGGCAGCAGTTCGTGATCTTCAATCGCCTTCACGAGAATACGCGAAAACGTATCGCTGCCACCTCCAGCCCCAAACGGAACAATCAGCTTGATCGGTTGCTGCGGGTATTGATCAGTCGACGCAACATCACGACTGCAACCGGCTAGTTGCCAGAGCAGGAGCAGCGATAACAAGAATTGAAAAGGAGACCGATTCAGGAACTTCATGATGAACAGGATACTAATCCTGTCGAATTGTGGACAGGAATAGTCTGCTTGGAATTCTGAATCAATTCCGCCCGAGATGCGGGGAAAACTATTGTTGGAAATATGTGAGCGAAGCGAACCCGTGTCCCTTCTCCCCACGATACGTCACCGGATTCGGATAAGACATCGCTGTGGGGAGAAGGTTAGGATGAGGGGCTTAATGAAAACCCGAATCAAGCCAATGAACGTTGTATCCCAACAGCCATCATTTCCACGTAGTTCACTGCAATTTGAGGTTTGATGATCGGGTGATGGACGCAGTTCACAGGATCTCAGCGATCAAACAGCTCCGTCTATGCCGTTCGAAACAGTTTCAACGAGTGGAACGTTTGAACAGCGAGAACTGCAAACCGAACGTGCTCAAATCGTAAACCGGTGTAACCTGCCGGTGACACGCCAAGTTCGTGAAACAGAGTGTTTCACTAATGAAACCGCTACAGAACAAATGTTTCAGCCTCTGAACACGTTTGGCACGCACATTGCCTTGTACTCATTCGCATCACATGCCGGCGGTGCGAAGGTGAGGATCTGTCTGCAGCAGGAATTCACCAAATAAACAATTTTCATTATGGCAAAAAACTTTAAGGACTTAACAATGTTGAAAGCACTTCTCAATGATGAAGCTGGTTTCGTTGTTTCAACGGAACTCGTTCTCGTCGCTACTATCCTCGTCATCGGTCTGATCGTTGGTCAAACAACACTTCGTGACAACGTTGTCACTGAGCTTTCCGATACTGCTGATGCAATCTCAGCGATCGATCAAAGCTACGAATGGTCAATTGTCACTGGACACAGCTCAAGTACAGCTGGATCAGAATTCAACGATGCTGCTGATTTCTGCGACGAAAACAACAACGGAGCTGCAGGCCTTGCTACTGGCGGATCTTGTGTTCTTGTCGATGGTGGCAATGTTGCTGCTGGATCAGATAACAATACAGTCGGAGTTCTTAACTAATTGTATTAGTTGAGCACAAGCTTGCACGAGAGCAGGGACGCGAAGAAATTTCTTTGGTCCCTGCTTACTCGTTTTAGGTGAGAAAGAGTAAATATCTGTTTGTACTCATTACCTCGACAACTGGAACACATTTTTGATCGCCAGCAAAGTCAACCTAAAGCAAGCGACTTACTACCTTACAATCCACACCTTTCAGAAGG
>JAJDEL010000443.1 GCA_029259835.1 Planctomicrobium sp.
GCGTTCCATGACAAAATACGAAAGAGCACTTTTCGACCATCTCCAGGAATTCCTGACACAGCCGCGCCAGGCAAAGTTCGAGGAAATTATGGGATCTCGCACCCGAATTCTCACAGTTGTTTTGGTTGACCTGTTCCAGGAACACAACGCGAGTGCGATTCTTCGTAGTTGTGAAGCCTTCGGGGTTCAGGATGTCTATGTGGTTGAAACAGAAAACGAGTTTTCGACAAAGCAAAATATCGCAATGGGAACCGACCGCTGGCTCACGATTCACAGATTCGGTGGAAAACATGGCTTGCGTAACTGCTTTTCCAAGCTCAAGAAACGTGGTTACCGCACCGTTGCAACAGTTCTCAATCCACAAAGTCAACCAATTCAGGATGTTGAATTCAGCTGTGAGGAACCGCTGGCACTTTTCTTCGGTACTGAAAAAGAAGGACTGCCGCAGGCAGCCATTGAGCAAGCTGATTTTTGCACTCACATCCCGATGCACGGGTTTGTTGAGAGCTTTAATGTCTCAGTCGCTGTGGCACTTTCCCTGCAAACGCTCACCGAGAAAATGAGGCAGTCTAAGTCAGACTGGCATCTTGGAAAAGAGGATCGAGAGTGTCTCTGGTTCGACTGGACTCGACGCACAATCCCGAATTGCGATGCCATCGAACGGCGCTTCCAAACAGGATGGGAGTCGGCGAACTCTTCCGAGTTGTTCAGCGAATGAGTTGTTGTTTCGTCGTACATTTGAAATGTAGGCAAAACCGATCTACGCAAAAAACATGCCTGACTTTTGTGAGAAAGTGGCCTCCATGCCGCTGTTCCATCCATGGTACCGAGTGCAGTGTAGGACTCTCGGAGAGTTGTTGAGTAGATTTCTTCCTCGCAGCCGTCAGGCATGCGCGCATCAAAGTGGGGAGAAAAATGCCTTGTAGCTATGATCGCAGCTTGCGATCATCTCGGCAGACAGCGTCGTCATCCTGAGAGTTCTTTAAACAATTCGCCAAAGCCTGGCATGTCTTCCCGCAGCTGGTTCAACCATGCCTCAGGATGCCAAATTTCGACGCAAACCACTGCTCCGATCACCATCACATCTCCCCCTTTTTCGACACCCAGGAATTCTCGAAAGCCTTCCGGGATCAGCAGGCGAGCACGATTAGCGAGCTTGACTTCTGTTGATCGAGTCGACAAAAGCCGCCCTAGTCGTTGGACCTCGGTCCATCTCTGTTCCATACGACCGGTGCGGATCTTTTCGCGAATCAATGACATTCCATCGTCCATTCGCACGCGCCAATCAGCAGCTTTCCATAGGCTAAGACATCCGCTGCATTCCTTCGCAAGGATTGTCTGACTGGCATCGTCAGCGACCAAAGACGCAAACTCCTGTGGGAGAGTGAGTCTAAATCGATCATCCAAAGCCCGCCGAAATTCTCCGGTAATAAAGGCATCGGGAGGGGCTGGCATGATCTGTGAACTCAAAAAGGAAACGTGCACCTGAATGGTACAGGGCTGTTTCCCCACTTGCAATCAATTTTCAATGAACTATTGGGCGTGATTCCCACGAAGTGGATACTAATTGAGAAAGTGGACCGGTCAAGACGATTGTGCATGTTTTGTCGAAAAATATCTCGAACACCCAAACGAGCGCAACTCCATCGAGACAAATTGAGTCGACTTGCGAATCTTTGCCTCCAGCTCAGGAACCCACAATGTTGCAGTATTTCCGTGACAAACTCTCAACGGCGCAACTTAAAGCACGGTACGAAAAAAACGTTCACGAACGGCTCATCGAATTGTCCGAAGCAGGCTCCTCGCAGCCAGTCTCTGAAGATCCGGGGGAATGGACCTTCGTTGGTGCATCGAAAAACCACGGGACCGAAATCGAGCGTTCCTCACAGCGAGATGAAATTCGAAAACTCGTCAAAGAGAACCCGCATGCCAGCAACATTCTGCGGCTTCTCGACGCGTACGTCACTGGACCTGGCTTGCAGTTGAGCCATCAACCGACAGACACGGAAGACGTCTCCGAGGAAAATCTGCATTTGCGAAAGAGGGCGGATCATTTGTGGACTCAATTCTGGCAATCCAATGATTCGCACTATTCCTATCGAGAGCACGCTCGCAGAACTTGGCGCGATGGAGAATGTTTCGTTCGCAAATTCTCGGGTGAGGCATGGCCCCCGCAGTTGCGATTTGTCGATCCAGAAACAATCGCCGCAACCGCCGATGACCCACATTCACAAGGTATCATTACCGAGCCGAATGATGTGGAAACTCCAGTCGAATACCTTCGGTCTCTGAGTGGAGATGCTAACCTCGTTGAGCAAATTCCTGCCAGTCAGGTCACTCAAACTCGCCTCGGTGTTGATTCGAACGAAAAACGCGGAGTCTCTCTCTTCGCCGCCATTGTCGAACCGCTGAATTGTTTTACCCGCTGGATGGAAACGGAACTGCTGGCTCGCAAGCTTCAGTCTTCCATTGTACTCTGGCGAAAGGTCCAAGGTTCTCCGCAAATGGCAGAATCCCTCGCAGATCAGGCTGGAACAACCGCTGGTGGTATCGGTGGCGCACGGCGAGAAAAGTTTGCCCCCGGAACAATCCTGACAACAAACCAAGGGACAGACATTCAGTTTTTGCAACCGAACACCAACTTCGGCGATGCAGTTTCACTCGGTCGAATGTTGTTGCTTTCTGTTGCTGCTGGAGTCGGCTTGCCTGAATTCATGCTGACCTCCGATGCCTCAAATGCGAACTTTGCGTCAACAATGGTCGCCGAAGGTCCAGCCGTGAAATTCTTTCAGAGTCAGCAGCAACTCTTTGCCGACGAATTCACTCGCATCTGGAAATGGGTCATGGAAGATGCGATTGAAAACGACCTCTTGCCAGTCGAATTCTTCGAAGTTATTGACGTCAAATGGTCGTTCCCTTCGCTGATCAATCGAGATCGCCCCAGAGAACGCCTCGCCGACGCTCGCCTCGTCGATTCAGGGATTCTGTCACGGTCCGAAGTCGCCCGACGAGACGGAGCAGACCCCCTCACAATGCAGCGCGAACTGGAAGAAGAGCAGGCGAAGAAACCACCGGCAAAACAAAAGCCGATGACTTTATGATCTCGCTCAGCGACAATCCGTCTGCAGACGAAAATACTCAAAGCGATTACGAACTTTCGTTGTCGCTTTTTTTCTTGTAGACAACACTCGTATCAATTTTCTCAAAACCAGCAGTTTCGATGGTTCTCAAAGCGATCGGATGGTTTTTTTAGACGTGAACTTCTGCACGAGTCAGAAAGTCGAGTTTG
>JAJDEL010000444.1 GCA_029259835.1 Planctomicrobium sp.
CGCTTCACTCTCTATTGCCATCAGGGCAATCGAGCGAAACGTGGAAGCAGGCTTCCCGAAATAGTCGACAAAGGCTCCTCGTTTTCCGGCATCTTGATCACAGAGAAGTCCGAGATTCCCACCTGCGCCTAAAACGTCTGTCATTCCATCCCAGCCTCCCTGCTTAAGAAGAAGTTGGTGACCGGTTACTTCGCGCGTTTGGACGAACCAATTGTGCAAATACGGATTGTCGAGTTTGCGAGCAACAATTCCCATCGGATAGCCAAAATTTCCGAATGTCGACGTTGTTGCTTCCCAGTTCCCGAAATGCCCACTTAACATAAACACAGGTCGTCCGGAATTCAGAGCGCGTGCTGCTGCACTTCTGTTCCGGAACGCCATAATTTGCCGATAGTTTTCACGATGCAGTTTTCGCGGAAACTGCACCATCTCCGCAACGAGTCGAAACAAATGGACCCACATTTTCTCGATGAGTCGTTCAATCTCTTCCGGCGTGTATTCATCCCCAAAGGCTGTTTGGATATTATCAAAGGCGACTTGATACCGTGTTAGTTTGCGGGGCAAGACGTAAACAAACACCCAGCCGAGAAATTCGGCGAAGCGAATTGTTTGTCGCACGGACATGATTCCGATCAAACACGTTAATGTTCGAAAAATTCCATATTCCGCTAGCCATTGAAGTTTTTTAAGAGTCATCCTGCCCCTCTGAATATTTGGTCTCCCGGAGTTTCCCACGGAATTGCATTTGAGGTCAACGGGACTTTTCTCTTACAGAATTATGGACCGAAGAAATCTACAATGGAAAACGTCTGCGAAGGCTGTTTTTCAACGAATCTCCCAAGATCAATGAGTCATCTTTACTGCCTTGGAGATTCTGCTTGCAAGTCTGTTTTGACACGACGCGCGAATCGCTAAACTAATCCAAATGACTCGGAAAGAAATGTTTTCTCCCATTTTGATGCAATTGCAACTGACAGACATCCATGACGACCACTGCCTCTTCGCTTTTTGATCAGCCATTAAAGGTTGGCACTCACGAGTTTCGATCTCGACTGATCGTCGGAACCGGGAAATATTCAACCTATGAAATGATGCAACAATGTCTTGAAGTGAGTGCTGCTGAAGTGATTACGGTTGCGGTCAGGCGGGAACGTCTCGTTGATGCCGACGGTCGGAACATTCTCGACTTTATTGATCTCGACCGGTATACGATTTTGCCCAACACTGCTGGATGCTTTAACGCGGACGATGCCGTTCGAGTTGCGCGGCTTGGAAGAGAGATTCTTGCTGGACTGGAAAACCCTGGTGCCGATTGGGTGAAGCTCGAAGTTTTGGGTGACAAGAAAACTCTGCTTCCCGATCCTGTTGCGACTTTGATCGCGACGGAAAAGCTAGTCGCCGACGGGTTTCAAGTGCTGTGCTATGCAACAGACGATCCCATGACAGCGAAACGACTCAAAGAAGCCGGTGCGACATCAGTCATGCCAGCCGGAAGTCCAATTGGAAGCGGACAGGGTTTGCTCAACCCCAACAATATCCAGATCTGTCTGGAATATCTCAAAGATAATGACCCTGATTACCCAGTCATTGTCGATGCCGGTGTCGGCACTGCGAGTGACGTTGCAGTGGCAATGGAACTTGGCTGTGACGGAGTGCTTCTGAACACTGGAATTGCATCAGCCGAGAACCCGCTGCTTATGGCAGAAGCAATGCGAGACGCCTGCCGCGCCGGACGTCTCGCCTACCACGCCGGACGCATCCCCAAAAAATTGTATGCCACAGCATCAAGTCCTGAAACTGGCGTGATTGCTCAGGGGTGAAGAGGCGAGGGTGAGAGTCCAGTGATCAGTTTTGAAGTCACCAAAATTCAATGACTTGTGATCCCAGTAAGCTTATTCTTGTGCTTTCAAACTACGGTAGAACTGTTGAGATGGAGGGACTCCTGCCGGGGCAGAAATTGCTTCAACAGATCGTGGAGTCAACTCTTTGGCCGTCTCCGGCTGAGCCATTGGAAGAGGAGAGGGAGGCTCAATCTTCCGAGGCAACGCCGGGATCTCAACAGTCGGTTTCCATTCGACTGGTTCCTTTGCAGTCGTGAGTTCAACACCAACAGACTCGGAGACGCGCTGTTTTCTTTCGCTCATCGGGTACATAAACGGACTTGAACCAACTCTGGACACCGCACTGACAATTCGTTTCGACTGCTGCCAGGCTTCGGTGTTTGAAGTCGTTTCAAGGGGTTGACTTGAAGGGGGAACTGGTGGAATGAGACTGGGTTCTTCAAGCTGTTCTGCCGGAGGAACCGCTGGTAGAGTTGGTTCGATCGGTGCTTGCTCTGGAATCCGGCTGTCTGGGTACATCACTGGACGATGGCAAACCGCGTCCTCACTCTTGCAGTCGTGGCAGATTCTGGTCAGGTCGAGACCGGGTCGGTAGAACCGGTCCAGTACAAGTTGCTTGTCAGCAATTTTGTCGATTCGATCTCCGTAACGTTCCGAGACCTCAACGCAGTGGCAGCCGACCAGAAGTGTGAATGCGACTGGAGCCAGGAGGAACAGAAACTTCGAGAATTTCAAAGCCATGTTGTCTCTTCTTCGGGAGAAAAGTGAAGTTCGGTAATATCGATTTTATCGGTTCTACTGACGGCGGAACTTGCTCCTTTGAGACTTGTTGCAAGAGGAGATTGGTGATTTAGCGTCATTCTGAGTTCAGATACACCATGCAGCCAACACGACCGGCACTTCCTGCCGATATCAAACAGGAATCGTGCGAAATGTTGTCTCTAAACAGTAAGCGGTGAGATATCCTTCCATGCAAAGGACTTCATAATCTCGATAAGGAGGGAATCATGGTCCGACAGATGAAACAATCGAAGAGATATCGGATCAATCCTACTCACGAATTGATTCCTGAGACAGTTGAGCGCATCAAGGACGCCCGAGGTGTGGCTTACTCAACCTTGAGCGGTCGTCCGATTTCACTTTGCAAAAGCCTCGAACGCCGAGGCGAACTTCGTGTCCGATTCGAAGAACCGATTTATTTGTGGCCGGTTACGTACGATGAGGATGTCGCAACTTCCATTCGAGATCAACCAATTATTGCTGTCACACGTGATATTTCTCAACACGGTGTCGGCTTTGGTTACGATGAAAGAATTCCGACAGACCACGTAGTTGCTGAGTTCGATTTATTTGGGCAAGGGACTGAACTGTTACTCGTTGAACTACGTTGGAGCGAGAAGAATGCCCCCCACTCGTATGTGGCAGGGGGACTGATCGTGGGCGCCGTTAAGGAAGACCATTCAGTTTCCGAATCATCCACTCAGTAGTCGCAACGACACAGAAAAGTATTAGAACAATCCAGTGGCTCCAGAGTGGGATTTCTTCTCTGATAGATGTGAACTCTTGGGTATCGACAAAGAGTTCCGGAATCTGGTCGGCTTCATCGAGAAAGAAGAATCGACCTCCGGATGCTGTGGCAATCTCTTCCATGAGAGTACGATTCGCACTCAAGTCTGCGAGTTCATCTGAGAGTTCTTCGCGAACAATGAGGACCGATTCCGGAGAATCTTCTTCCCATGGCAGACCCGGTGTTTCGAGCGTAATGCGGTATTCTCCTGATACCAGATCACTTAAATCTCCCTCATGCATGAATGTTCTGTTTGCATCGGGCTTCAGTTCGAGACGTTTGCGGAAGTCAGTGCCATCGGTGGCCTCAACGATCGCGATGGTTTTTAATCCGGGATGCAGGGTGAGAAACCTGTCGTTCCAACGTGCTTGAATGCGAGTCGTTTCATCTTCATTCATCACGCTTTGAGTCAGTGCCAAACGCACATTCTGATTCGCGGAACTGGCCTTGAACCCTACAGCCCAGCGGACTAATTGCCCCCAGAACCGATGGTGATATTTGTCGCCAACTCGGAATCGCCAGCGCCAGGTACTATCAACTCCGAGCCATAGCACTTGCCCTGAACCGACATAATGCTGAACGACGATTCCGCTTTGCCGTTCCGATTCCAAAGTCAGCCGCTCACCCGGATTCAGCGCTGCTGCGTAGACCGTTGCTCCGCCTTTTGCGTCGCCTGTGATTCCCCAGCTGTGCCCAGGAAGTTGTGACCAGATTTGGCGTGATTGATTGAGATCATCACCGAGTTGGAACATCGCCAGCTGCTCCCCATCGGCTGTCATCGAGAAACGAAAGCCGCGTTGCCGAGGAGGCAGAGTCTGATTCGCACCTTGCAGGTCAATCGTGTGCAAGTTTTCAATTGGAAGTAAAGAATTGACAATGGTCCCGCGATATGACATCGGGAAGTAGCGTTTTCCGGCGGTCATCACGATCGTTCCGCCTTCATCTCGAACGTATTTATCCAGGCTTCTCCATTGTTCAAGCGGCAGATGGCGAGGGGAAACATCCCCAATGATCACACAGTCATAGTCTGCAAAGAGTGTTGACTCGCCATCGACAGGAGCAAGGTTCGAAATGTTTCGTTCAAAAAAAGGTTTATCGAGAATTCCAAGGTACGGCTG
>JAJDEL010000445.1 GCA_029259835.1 Planctomicrobium sp.
ACGAAACGTTTAACCAGCGAAACTCTTGGTTTGATCGAAGAATTCAAAGACGATCCATTCTTCTTATATCTGGCGTTTTACACCGTTCACACACCACTTCAGGCTCCTAAAAATCTTGTCGAAAAATACCGGAGCAAAGCGGAAGCACTCGCCGGGAAGCCTGAGTTTGCGGATGAAGAACAAGTGTTTCCGAATGCTGGTGAACGAAAAGTTCGTATTCTTCAGAAGCACGCGACCTACGCAGCGATGGTCGAAAGCATGGACACGAGCGTTGGTAGAATTTTACACAAGCTGAAAGCACTTGGAATCGACAACGAAACCGTCGTCTGCTTTTTTTCCGACAATGGTGGGCTATCGACATCGGAAGGTTCGCCGACGTCCAACCTTCCTTATCGGGGGGGAAAAGGTTGGGTATACGAGGGTGGAATTCGCGAGCCGATGATCATCAAATGGCCTCAAAGTGGTCAGAAGAATGTTGTCCGAGGCGAGCCGGTCATGAGTGTCGACTTCTATCCTACGATGATGGAAATCGCAGGCTTCAAACCTTCGAGTGATCAGTTGCTAGATGGCGTGAGTCTGGTCCCGCTGCTGCGTGGGAAACATCTCGAACCACGCAATCTTTATTGGCACTATCCTCATTACAGCAACCAGGGAGGCTTCCCCGGTGGGGCAATCCGAGACGGGAACTACAAACTCATCGAGCGATATGAAGATGGGCGCACGCATCTCTACGACATCGCCAACGATCCGGGCGAACTCAATGACATCGCCAATAAAAAACCGGCTCAAGTCGCTACGATGAAACGACAACTCCACGCCTGGTACAAAACCGTTGACGCGAAATTTCTTCAACCGAAAGAAGATGGACCACAGCCCTGGCGACCTTGAAATGGCGATGCCGATTTCGTTCCCAATTTGAAGTTAGATGGTCAACGCCTCAAAAAGGGCGAACAACAGGAACAGAACTCGGCTCATTGATTTTCCAGTGCGGCGTTTGATTCTTTGGACGAGCATTTCGCTGATTCGGATTTGGAGCTTCGATCCCGAAGGCTGGGCGGCGAGCGGCGTTGTGCTGCTGTTTTGAACCCACCGAGGCTTGTTCATCCTGCGGAATTAAAGCACGCAGAACATCTGTGAAGACATCCGATTTCGGCTGAGGGTTGTATTGCTGTTGTGAACGCTGGTTTTGATTGCGCGCGTTCTCGCCATCAAAGATCGGGATCGGGTTCTGAAGTTTTGGCAGTCCTGACAGGTTTGGGTCGTTTCGTCGAACATTCTCAGGGAAGACCGGTTTCCCTGTGTTTGCAAGACCGTTGTCTAATCGTGGAGATCCCTCTGGTGCGATGTTCTGCTGTTGGGGCCTCGCAAACGGAAAGATTGGGTCTGGCACTTTGGAATCGGCGACGCCTTCGATTCCGTTCGGATTCGAAAACTTGATCGGCACCAAAGCATCAAGCGCAAATTTTGCCTTCTCATTCTTTGAATTGGACGCTGGTACGGATTGAATTCCCGTCTGTTGTGGGAGAATTGAGTTCAACACTCCACCGCCCAACAAGTCGGGGCGTCCATACTTCACCGCTGCTTGAGCGACTTCAGGATGCTGCCTCCACATGGAAAGGCTCCATTTTCGAACATCCACGTAGGTACTTCGAACAGGCGGGCGATTGACGCGAGGAAGGACGATCAATCCATCATTCGTATTGATGACATGAAACTGCATTGCCAGCAGTGAAGTCACACCGCCGATTGTCAGTCCTGCGAGAAACGTTTTGATTCCAAACATGCTTGTCACCTCCGAAGACATTGAACGCTGCCGAGTCAATAAAACGCGACATCAACGCACAAGTCGTACTCTCAAACCTACCACCCCTGTGAAACCGTGCTTGATTCAAGAGTACCGTTGAGGCTTGTTTCTTCATGTTTCACAGCGCTATGCTGCTGCTTTCCGGTCAAGCAGAGATTCTTTGCTAACCATGAAGGTTTACCAACCTTCACTGACCCGAACAAGAAATGGCCCACGGAGTGAAGTTTTCATAACAAGCCGCACACTTTGACGGACTCAACCTTGGTCACAGTTGAAGACTTGTGATTCTGTGACAACCAGATTCATGAACTGGTCGTGTGCTGAAGTCGGGATGCGATCCACGATCTGGCAATCGAATGCAATCCCAATACGACAGCAGTTCTCGGTCAATTCCGGAATCAGCCGGTCGTAATACCCTTTCCCATGACCGATTCGTCCCCCGAATCGATCAAATCCAAGCCCTGGAATCAATGCGACGTCAATCTGTGACGGACTCACTGATCGGTCGTTTCGTTTCTTGAGTTCGTCTTTTGGTTCGAGGATTCCGTATTCTCCTACAGAGAGTTCGTCCATGCCTCGCAATTCGACAACATTCAATCGTCCTCCGATGCAGTAGGGAACGACGACTCTACTGGACTTGGAGAACTCGACACGAATTGCTGCTGTCGTTCTCACTTCATCGCGAACATCGACATAGAAGAGAATCGTTCGTGCCTGGATGTATTCTTCGACATCTTGCAGACGTTTGAAGAGATTCTGACTCAGGATGTCTTTCTCGGATTGCTCTCCTCGCCGCATGCGAAGTTGTTTTCGCAAGTTTTGCTTGCAATCGTCAATCGATCTCTGATCAGGCATGCTCAGCCTTTGGTCCGATAACCGAGTGACCGAAGTTTTTCACGGACACGTGCAAGTTGATCACCTTGAATTTCAAGAATAGCATCCTTGAGTGATCCACCGGCACCGCAGTGATCTTTCAGCGCTGTCAACAGATTTGGCAGGTGCTCATGCTCATCCTTAAGATCACGGACAACAGTCATGAATTTTCCGCGTTTACGCTTCTCAACTCCGAGCTTGGCGATCTGCTTGGCTGGGGGAGTCAACACCGGATCCGACGTGGGACAAGTGCAGTCTTCATCGAGTTCACCACACACTTCGCAACGTAGCGGTCGGTCGAATTCTGTTCCTTCGAAAAGTCGCATTGAATTATCGGATGTCTAAAGTTGGTGAGATAAAGAGTGTTTGTTGGAGAGTCATTACTCGTCAATGCTAATCACGGTTCCGGCGTAAAAACGCTGAAGTCCGGTCGCAGTCATTAAGCGTAATGCTCCGTCATCGTCAATGCCAAGGCACATCCCGAATGACTGGCGATGTGAGTCGTCGATGCCGACCTGTTTGCCAGTGAGAAAGCAGCGTTCTCGCCAACGATCAAGGAGTTCGGAATCGGCAGAGTCAAACTGCTGCAAGGTTTGCTCCAAGCTTTGCAGTGTTGAAATGAGAATGTTTTCAAGAGAGGTTGATTCACCGGTCAAATCTTTCACTGAACAAGCTTTGTTTTGAACCTCCACAGGTGCATCGGGGAATAAATTGTTCACATTGATTCCAATTCCAATCACAACTAACTCGAGACTCGTCGATATTGTTTCGATCAGGATGCCAGCAATTTTCTTTCCGTCGGCATAGACATCGTTCGGCCACTTCAGTTGGAGAGTCGAGCTACCCACAAACGGAGCAAGTCCTTCTCCAATTGCCAAGCAGACAGCAAGCGACATCAACGGCCATTGTTGTTGATCAAGCCCGTAGTCAGATGGCGCCAGCACAAGCGAAAACGGTAAACTGCCTGCACTTGCCCACCATTGATTTCCTCCGCGCCCTCGTCCACTGGTTTGAACGTTTGCACCGACCAGCAAAGGGAAATGCTCGCGTTCCGTAATCGTGTTGATCGCATGAGAATTCGTTGAATCGACTTCGTCGAGCCATTCGACCGAACTTACAAAGGTCTTGCGTTGGACGGTTTCTGAATCAATCGAATTCATGAACATTGTTTGATTGCTTGAAGAAGTGTCAGACAGACCTTAGCAACTGCTCCAAATATTTCCGTGCCGCATTCATTTCGGCAGTGACTTCTCCAACACTCGGCAAGATCGGAATACCGCGTGGGACCGGATGCATGAAGATTTCGGTTCGTCCCTGGTATTGAATCTTTTTGAGAGACGCCAGAATTGGCTTCCAATCGAGTGGACCGCGATGTGGAAGTTGCATCAGTTCCTGTTTTTTGGGAAGTTTCTTCGTGCAACCCATGCCATGTTCCCATGCTTGAATGTGAACGAGTCGCGATCCTAGGTTCTCAACCAGACTACCTATGAGTTTTGGATCTTGTGGCAAATGGTATGGTGCCATAGCCAGTCCTAAATGCGAAGAATCGACTTCATCCATCAAGTACCGAATTGAGTCCGGTGAAGCGATGACACCACCAGCGTGGTTTTCGACACCGATGATCACATCCAATTTTTCAGCGGAGGCGATGTGTGGTTTCATTTTCTCGGCGAAATTTTTCACTGCAGTTTTGAGTTCGGAGCCAGAGAGATTCTTTGGTCCACCAGAGTTGCAGATGACCATCTCGCCACCGAGACGTTTGACGAGTTTCATTTCCGGCTGCATTTTGAAGATGCCGAACTTAAAGCAGGTGAAACTTCCCAGGGTGACATCATGCTTCTGAAGTAGTTGCACGAATGCATCTGCGCCCATTTCGTCAATTTGTTCGCGCTGGTTGCCATGCGGATTGGCCCAAATTTCGAGCGAATCGGCCCCGGTCTTGTGAACTTCTGGAACGATTTCGGAAAGTGGAGTCTTCCCGTACATGCAAGACGCAACGATGTAATTGAGTTTGAACTCAGCTTTGCGTTCGGCAGCGCATAAAGACGCCGCCGTCATCAATGATGATCCGGCGGCGATTGTTGTTCGGCAAAAATCTCGTCTATTTAGAAACATTCTGTTCTTCCATCAGTTCGAAAATTTTGCTCGCCTTGTCAACTGTCAAAAAATGGGTAGTTGCTGGCGGAAGCATTGTCGTTCTGATGAAAGGATATCAGTTCAGCCAGGCGTTGTCTTGGGGCTCGTCATCTGAATCATCCTCAGGTTGCATGGCATCCCAGGCTTTGAAGGCATCGTAAACATCTTTCGACGCCAGCACTGCTTCTTCGGTGCCGATGACAAGTTCGATTCCGATGTTTCCAAGGATGCAGCGAATCTCACGAATCACTGAAAGCGGAGCGACCAAGGTGTTTTTCGGAAGGTCATCACATTGTCGGAGTTCAAGACTCACAAGATCAGAAGAAAACATTATGGGGGTCCTGCTGGGTAATTCTCTGTATTGTTATTTGCTGAGTTTCAAACATTAGTGGACATCATGCCTCACTTCTGTGCCGATATGGTGTCGTTGCCGGCCCAGAACTTCAATCTAACTTCGCAAAACATAGGGAGTTTTGCGAAATTCGAGAACGCACGAAGGCTTTACCCAAGATGTGCGCATGAAGCGATTTAGGGAGATTGAAGATGCTGGCTGATCTGGTAAAATATTGACGGTTGTGCTGATCAAGTAGGACAGACCGGACTGCGAGGTTGGATTTGATTCTGATGCCAACGCTCTGTTCAGTTTACGACGACTGGTCTGGTTTTTATCCTACAGAAGACTGGCAACTGGCTGGTCTTCACCCGAGACCCTTCAAACTAAAACAGAAACCATCTCCGGAAGAGGATTCCCTGATGCAACGTCTTCAGATTACAACACTCGCAATTCTCATTGCAATTTGTCCGTCGATCACTTTTGGTCAGGATGATGCTCCGCCGAATCCCGAAGCTGTTGCCGCCTTAAAGGCTTTAGGTGGGAACGTTCTGCGAATCGCTCAAAACGATCCGCGATTGGATGTGACTCTACATCTTGCCGACAAGGATGTGACTGACGAGGCGTTAAAGCAGGTTGCCGCGCTCTCCGACGTCGCATGGCTGAATCTCTCTGGAACTAAAATCACTGACGCGGGACTTGCTCAACTCAGTGACATGAAATCCCTCGAAAAGCTTCATCTGGAAAAGACGTCTATTGGAGATGCTGGCGTTAAACACCTCGCAGGGTTGGAAAATCTGGCGTACCTCAACTTGTACGCGACACAAGTGACCGACGCAGGGGTGAAACAACTCCAGGCAATGAAGAGTTTGAAGCGAATTTATCTTTGGCAGTCCAAGGCGAGCGACGCGAGCCTCGCTGAACTTCGCAAAGCACTCCCGGAAGCAAGTGTTGTGGGTGCAATCAAACTGAAGCCTGTTGAGCCGCCTAAAAAAGAAGAGAAGAAAGAAGAACCAAAAAAGGACGACAAAAAGAAAGACCCTGCAAAGAAACCCGCAGAAAAGAAGCCTGCTGAGAAAAAACCGGAACCGAAGAAGGACGCAAAACCTGCTGAAAAGAAACCAGCGGAGAAGAAGCCTGAAGCAAAGCCTGAACCGCCAAAGAAACCTGAGCCTGAGAAGAAAGAAGAGAAGAAACCTGCCGACAAGAAATAAAGCAGTTCTGATCAATCTATTTTCACGAATAATCCAGATAAACGAATCCAGAAGTAAATTCCGGCACTTGTAGCGCAGAGCAAAACAATCGCAATGATTGATCCGGCCCAGGGAAACTGACGTTCGACTTTAGATGCTTTCAACGTTTCGGATGCATTTTGAGCGGCGATGCGAACATTATTACTAGGATCGTTCTTGAACATTCCGATCAGGGCCGGAATATGTTTTTTTGCGTGTGCTCCAGAGTTTCCAATCGCGTAGGCGCTTGCTTCACGAATCATCTCATTTTCGTCTTCGAGATTGGAGATGAGTACATCGACATCTCGTCCAGTCTCTCTTGAAATTTGCCCTAATGCACGGATTGCTTGCAGGCGGACTTCGATTTGACCATGTGAAGACGCATCGATCCACAATGCTTCACTCGGATTGGATGTGTCTGCGCGCATGACGCTCATCAAGTTCCATGAGAGCGAACAGAGCAGTGTGAGAAACAGAGCGACAATCACCCAAATTGGAATCGTAGGGATGCTCTTTGCATCTGGCAGGGCATCCTGTTTTAAGAATGCGGACTCTATCGGATCGACAACTTGATGTGCTGCAAGTGATCGTTCGAGGCTCCCATCTGCTTCCGTGGAGACTACGGTGACAGCGCGTTTGACAGCGCGCAACCGTTTCCCGACTTCAGTGGCAGATTTGGGACGGTCTTTCGCATCTTTTTCAAGGAGTTGTAAAATGACTTTTTCAAGAGCGAGAGGGCAGTCAAGTGCCTTTTCTGTTGGCCTTGGTGGGGTGCCCTTGCAGTGCATATGCAAAGTCGCAGCCGGCGTCGATCCCAAAAACGGTGGCTCTCCAGTGACCAGTTCGTACAGCACACAACCAAGAGCATAGAGGTCTGTCTGGGGTGAGATTTCATGACCGCGAATTTGCTCCGGGGCCATGTACAGAAATGTTCCAGCAGTCTTTCCGGCAGCCGTAATTTTGCGGGCAGCAGCCACTGAAGCGAGTCCGAAGTCACTCAGTTTCAAACGCCCAGATTTTGAGACCAGAAAGTTGCTCGGCTTCAGATCGCGGTGAACGACACCTTTTTCGTGAGAGCACTCCAGAGCGTCACACATCTGCAACCCGTAAAAGATCACTTGCTCCCACGGGAGCCTCTTTTTTTCTTGAAGTTTATCTTCCAGCGACCCTCCTTCAATAAGTTCCATCGCGTAAAAGCGACGACTATTTTCGCATGATCCGCCAAAACAGCGGACGATGTTCGGATGTTTCAGGTTTTTAAGAACTTCGAGTTCCCGTTCGAACCGTGCTAGAGTTGTTTCGTCGGTCACATCCTTGGGAAGCATTTTGAGCGCGACTTCACGGTCGTTCACAATATAACGAGCGCGATAGACCAGCCCCATCCCCCCTTCGCCAATCTGCTCGAGCAGTTCGAAAGGCCACATCCATTTGTTCGCACCAGTGTCAGATTCTGGTTTTGGGGCTGTCATTGAGGTCAGTTCACCAAAATTGTGGGGTTTTCCATGCAATTTGCATGGCAACAGTATCTTTATTCTGCGGTGGCCCACAAAAATGAAAAATCCACTCTCACCACATAATACTACAAAAAAATGCCCAGAGTTGGCAAATTGGACCCGCGTCTCGAAAGTCGAACGGATTCAACCAGTGGCGTTGTACGGCGACCTTGGTTATTTTGGTAGATGTACTGATTCCCGAAATTCACTCACCGGTAGGTGCCAAATGTATTTGCGGATGGCAAAACGCGTTCTCTTTGAGACAGACAAACGTCTCGTCTGGAAAATTTTCTGGAATATGGGGATTAAAGGGGGGCTGTCCGTCCAGAAATTCAAGCGGCGAATGAAGAAAACTGGACAAGTTTTTCCGCCGTTTCTGTATATCTCAATTATCAACTCATGCAACCTTCGCTGCACAGGATGCTGGGTCGATGTCGCTGCAAAACAACAGATCATCGACGTCCCGGCGATGAATAAGCTCATCAACGAGGCGAAAGCGAATGGCAACGTCTTCTTCGGAATCGTTGGTGGCGAGCCATTCATGCACCCGGAAATTCTGGAAATTCTGGCAGCACATCCTGATTGCTACTTCCAGGTCTTCACAAACGGACACTTCATCACAGATGAAGTCGCCAAAGAACTGCGTCGACTGGGCAATGTGACTCCCTTGATTAGTGTGGAAGGAACCGAAATCGTTAGCGACGAACGTCGCGGAAAGGCAGGCGTTCTCTCAAAAACGATGGAGGGAATTCAAAACTGCTTGAACAACAAAGTTTTCACTGGTGTCTGTACGAGTGTGTGCAACACGAATATCGATGATCTCGTTACCGAAAAATGGATGGATCGGTTGATCGAGATGGGCGTCTTCTACACCTGGTTTCATATCTACCGACCAATGGGACCGGACGCCGCTCCCGAGCTTTGCCTGACTCAGGAGCAACAAAAACGAATCCGAGAATTCGTGGTCGATATGCGGGTCAAGAAACCGATCATTTTCGTCGACGCCTACTACGACCACAACGGACAAGCACTCTGCCCGGCAGCGACTGGAATCACTCACCACATCAATCCGTGGGGAGGAGTCGAACCCTGCCCGATCATCCAGTTCACGAAAGACAATATCCACGACGAAAATAAAACGCTCGCCGAGAAGCTCGATTCGCAGTACCTGAAAGACTTCCGTGAACTCGCTCGCGACACAACCCGCGGTTGTATCGTTCTTGAACGTCCGGACCTTCTTAAACAACTTGTTGAGAAACACGGAGCCGAAGATGGCACCGTCCGCGATACAGCCATGGATGAGTTAAACTCTATGCAGGTTCGTCCATCGCAATATAATCCGGAATTGGCTGTTAAAGAACGGAGCTGGGCGTACCGTATCGCAAAGCGGCATTTCTTCAACGACTTCGATGCGTACCAAGGTCGAG
>JAJDEL010000446.1 GCA_029259835.1 Planctomicrobium sp.
CATAGCAACGTAACACAATCCAAAACGATTTTCACATTGAAAACATCTATTGAACAGGAGGAGTGAATGCGGTCCTGAGGAACTTTGTAAGAGTTTTGTATAAAACGAGTTGTACATTGTTGAGGACGCAATCATAATAAAGCGAGTTGAACGTACCGGTGCTACCGGAGAACAAACGAGAGATGGCGGTCCATCGGGGTCTCCGATGATCACTGTCCAGATTTTAAACTGACTGAAGACGCGCGTGTTTTTGATTTGAACTTGTTCGGCAGTCATCTTACTTGCGAGGTGAGCTGAAGTTGGTGGTCGTAGAGGTTGATTCGCTCTTAGTCTGTTTAACTGGAGAACACTCAATGAAGTCCCCATCGTTTATTTTGGTCGCGTTTCTAATCTTACTACCGATCTCACATGCGTCAGCGGACATCATCTACAGTCTTGTAGACAACAGTGGTCCGAATCACACGATTGGGGGTTCGATCACGACAGACGGCACGTTGGGCTTGATCGGGATTTCCAATATCACGGCGTGGTCCGTCGAAGTCACTGGCGATCATATTTTTTCGTTTGACAGTTCCGATGTGGGCGCGAGCGTTCTCGATTTCGGAATTCCCCCAGATGTCACGGCGACACCGACGAGCATTATCATCTCGGGTGCAGGGTCCTTCGGCTTATCGGGAGAGGCAGACCTCAACCCACAGTACCGCTATGAGTCCGGGAGTTCCAGTTTATTCACACCCTCTCCAGGTAGCATTCTTGAGGCACAATTCATAGGTTCGACGGGTGAGTACTTATTTGCAGGGGTGGCGACTGTCCCCGAGCCGTCATCGATCGCACTGATGGCTCTATCAGCAATTGGGTTGTGCGTTTATCGAACGCGCCGCAAACGAAAACAGACAGCCGCGTAATCAACCCGTCTAGTTTACTCATAGCCTCCTTGGGCTCGCTGGAGACGAGTTTACGACAATGAGAAACACATCCACTTTGTCACGTTCTCGGATTATCGAAGAAGACAATACCTGTCATAAAATTTGTCGCTGAATGTGAACGTTGAAATTATTCAACCACTACTGCTTCCAGGCCTTCTTCAGCCGGAGGATATTGTGGGTTCATTGCTTCCAGGGTATTGCAGATAATTTGGCTCACGGCCCAGTTGCGGTACCATTTTTGATCTGCAGGGATCACATGCCACGGCGCATGTTCCGTCGAGCAGCGGGTTAAGACATCGTTGAACGCACTTCGGTATTCGTCCCACTGTTTTCGCTTTTCAAGATCTGCCAGCGAAAACTTCCAATGCTTTTCTGGTTCATCGAGTCGCGATTGAAAGCGTTCTTTTTGCTCCTCTTTGGAGATGTGCAGATAGAACTTCAATATCCTGGTACCAGTTTCCGTCAGGTATTCCTCGAATTGATTGATCTGTTCGTACCGCTGTTCCCAGACGACCTTTGGAGCCAGCTTGTCCACCCGGACGACCAGAACATCTTCGTAGTGCGAACGGTTAAAGACGTGAATCATTCCTTTCGGTGGCACCGCATGATGCACTCGCCACAAAAAATCGTGCGCGAGTTCACGTTTCGAAGGCGCCTTGAACGAAATGACATGCACACCTTGTGGGTTTACACCCTGAAACACTTTGCGTGTCGTGCCATCTTTACCCCCAGCATCCAATGCCTGAAACACAATGAGAAGTTTTTGCCGGTTTTCAGAGTAAAGCTTTGGCTGAAGCTGCATCATTCGCTTCCGATATTTTTTCAAATCCTCCTCTGCCTCACGGCGACTGTTGTGGAGTTCTTTCCCCTGAGTCGTGATTTGTGACAGATCGACGGTCTCACCTGGAACGATTTGATGCAACATTGGCACGGCTAAACCTCTTTCTTTTTCAAACGGCATACGCAGTTAGCATATCAAAGAACTCCACTTCTCGCATGTGGTTTTCCTCCAATGGATCACCCTAACCAGTTCTAGAATTGATTCGCCCTGTATCAGCCGCCGGGCGCTAGCCCCCGGTTATCGAGCGTGAATCAGATGCGGGGCAAGCGCCCAACGGCTCATTTCGGAACAGCCCATTTAAGATGAATCTTCTCATCAACATCATCTCTCGCTCTACAACTCTCAACGAAATTTGCCGTCGACTTCGAAGGTATCCCAAGATACAACATCTTAGAGCAGCACATTCCTCGAACGGATCAATGGACGACTCAATGCCAGAAGAAACACTCCACGAGAATCGATCGGTCTATCAAGATCGCTCTTTCATTGGGATGCTGGTAACGCAATTTCTTGGCGCATTCAACGATAACGTCTTCAAACAGATCCTGCTGTTTGTTTGCATTGATCTTGCTGCTGGAAAACGGGAAGACAATCTTCAAGGGGTCGCAACGATAGTCTTCGCTGTTCCGTTCATTTTACTTTCTGGTTACTGCGGGTACTTCTCAGATAAAAAGAGCAAGCGAGATATTGTGATCACCAGTAAGGTGCTGGAGATTGTTGTCATGGCACTAGGCGCATTGGCATTCTTGTCAGGGAGCGTGTTTGCCATGATGACTGTTCTCTTTTTCATGGGTGCACAAAGCGCTCTGTTCGGTCCTTCGAAATATGGCATTCTCCCTGAACTCTTTAAGGATCGCGATTTGCCAAGAGTGAACGGAGCGATCTTGATGACGACGTTCCTGTCGATCATTCTTGCCTTCTGGATTTCTGGTGAAATTAAAGAATCACTTGATGGCGAACTCTGGAAGGCTTCGGTCATTTGTATCGGAATTGCAGTCGTTGGAACTCTGACCGCGCTGCTTGTCCGGCGGACTCCGGTAGCACATCCAGAAATGTCATTTCACATTTCAGCCCTGGCAGTCAAACACGACACCTGGAAAGTGATCCGGAAAGACCGCCGGTTGTTCTGGACTCTTATTGCCGCATCAGTCTTCTGGACGACCGGCGGTGTTGTTTATCCAAACGCGACGAATGATTTGGGGATTCAACAGTTTGGTTGGGGAGAGGCAGCGACCGGACGACTGGCAGCTTGCACGGGAATCGGCATCGCACTTGGGTGTGCCGTTGCTGGTTTTCTCTCACGTAGTAAGTTCGATGGACGACTCGTACGATTTGGTTCGACGGGCATGTTGATCGGCCTGGTGCTGCTCGCCTTACCTGGCTCGACCCCTGGGACGATTGCTATCGGCTGGCAGGGAGCGGTGCTGGCGCTGATTTGGTTAGGATTCTGCGCCGGACTTTTCACAGTGCCGCTGCAAGTCCTGCTTCAAGCAGCAACTCCGCGCGATCATGTGGGTCGAGTGATGGGAGCGATGAATCTGGCGAACTGGATCGGTCTCGCCCTTTCCGGAGTTTACTATTCGATCTGGAATCTCATCTTTTCAGGCATGAATGTACACATTCCTTATAACGCAATGTACGGAGCCGCCGCGTTGTTGATATTGCCTTTGGTGCTTTTCTATCGACCAGAATCCGTCGAGTTGGGTTCGATCAAAGACGAGCACATTTCGGACGACAAACCTGAAATGAACAGCAGTCGATGATCTCAATTCACCAGGACTTGGTCCTGTGACTATTTCTCCTGACCGTTACGAATTGTGTCATCAGCCGCAAGTTTGACCCCAAATTCGGAAGATTTGCGCAAATCGCCCTGCAATGAGGCTGTTCTTGCAAAGCTGGAGTTGACAAGCGGTGACTGCATCGCAGAATAGACTACTGCAGTGTCAATCATATTTTGATGGATCACATAGCTTGACGAGCACGACAACGGAGTGCGGTTTTCGTGTAGGCGATCCATCATTTGAAGCCTGACAAGGCACTACACGGATTCCAGATGACCGTATCACTTCAAAAACTCAATCTTGCTCATGATTGCCAAGTTGATTCCTACTGATGGCTCTGAACCCATTGCGATCACTCGGAATCTCACCATCGTTGGACGCAAAAAAAAGCTCTGTGATCTCGTTCTAGAGAGTTCAAGCATCTCTAAAGTTCATTGTGCGATCGCGAAAACCGACGGACTTCTTTTCATCCGAGACTTGGGTTCTACCAATGGAACGAAAGTCAACGGTCAACGTGTTTCTCGAGGGGCGTTACTTCCAGGTGATGAAATTGCATTCGCAAACATGAAGTTTCGAATCCATCTCGGACCCGGGGAAGTGAGCAATACTGAGCAGACTGAACAACTGTTTTCAGTCCCTCAGATTGCCGAAGAGTCCGGAGAAAATATCGAACTCGTTGGGATCGAAAGTGAAAGCGACCTTCCTCTGCTCTCTGACGATTGAGAAGGAAGCAACCCGCTCGGTTGCAGACTGTTAAACCTTCAGTTCTTCCGCGTTGCTCCCGAGTTGGTCTGTGTAGCGATCACGAATTGGTGTGATGACATCTGCGATGAATTCGTCGACTTGCTCTGGCGCTCTGCCGATGTACTTTCTTGCATCAAGTGCCGCAGCGACATCGACATTCGCAAACGATGGATCACTCTTAAGCCGCTCAATGAGATCGTGCTCGCGTCCATGTTCTTTTACCTGCTTGTCAGACTCAACACTATGAAGGCGAACCTGTTCGTGGAGTTCCTGGCGATCTCCACCCGCTTTGACGCCGGCCATCAATATTTCTTCCGTCGCCATGAACGGCAGAACATCGTTTAACCGTTTCTCAATCACTTTGGGATAAACACGTAAACCATCAGAGACGTTGTGGTAGATCATTAAGACGGCATCAATCGCTAAGAACGATTGAGGCAACGACAGTCGCCGGTTTGCACTGTCGTCCAGGGTTCGTTCCATCCACTGGACTGCCGCAGTTTGATCTCCGTTCTGCGCTAAGCTGATTGCAAAGCGAGCGAGGGCACAGATCCGCTCCGATCTCATCGGATTAAATTTGTAGGCCATTGCGGACGATCCAATTTGCTTGTCCGCCTTCGGTTCTTCGATCTCTTTCCAACTTTGTAAAAGCCGCAAGTCACTGGCGGCCTTGTGTGCCGACTGTCCAACACCGCTGAGCGTCGCCAAAACTTGCGCGTCCACTTTACGAGAGTAGGTCTGCCCGGTCACCGGATATGTTTGATCGAACCCCATCTTTGCAGAGACTAATTTGTCGAGTTGACGGACCTTCTCGTGGTCACCTTCAAACAAGCTGAGGAATGTCGCCTGCGTTCCTGTTGTCCCTTTCACACCACGAAAGCGAAGTGTCTCCAGGCGATGTTCGACTTCCTGTAGGTCGAGAACAAGGTCGTGGCACCACAAAGTCGCCCGCTTGCCAACTGTGGTCGGCTGTGCTGGTTGGAGATGCGTTAAACCGAGGCAAGGCAGGTCGCGATGTTGCTCAGAAAAACCAGCGAGGGCATCGATTACCTGAACAAGCCGAGTTTGAATCAGCTTCAAGCTGTCGCGAATTTGAATCAGTTCCGAATTGTCGGTCACATAACATGATGTCGCACCCAGATGAATAATCCCACCTGCCTGTGGACAAAGATCTTTATAGGTATGCACGTGTGCCATGACATCATGGCGGACTTCGCGTTCATATTCCGCAGCTTTTTCGAAGTCGATATTCTCAACATTGCTGCGTAGTTCGTCCAACTGAGCATCAGTAATGTTTAGTCCCAACTCCTGCTGAGATTCCGCGAGGGCCAGCCAAAGCTTTCGCCACGTGCTGTGTTTTGTTTGGGCCGACCAGATGCCGCTCATTTCAGTGGAGGCATATCGAGTATTGAGAGGATTTTGATAAATGTCGTGGGACACGGCGGCAAGCTTTCAAATTCAGAAACACAAACACAACAAGAAATAGCAGGTTGGAGAGAGTTTGGGAGGAACTTCCCGTTTAAGGCTCCATTTCTCCCATGCTCTCGCGAGATCGAAGATTCCGCAACCAAACAGGCTGAAATTCCCGCATGAAATGTCTCATCTTGCGGCAGTTTCCCGAATTCCGTAAGTTTCGGGGCTGATGCGGCTCCAGTGAAGTCACCTGGAGCCGAAGAATTCGAATTCCTCTCGTGGCTGCAAGGAGGCTGTCATGAGTTCCTCACGCTCAATTTTTCTATCTGGAACCATCTTCGGAGTCGTCCTGGGTGCCGCATTGGGGCATTTGACGATCTGGAGGTTTGCTGGTTCCGTATCTTCAGGGAACGCTCAGACTTACCCGACTGTAGAAGTTGTCCCGAACGGAATGTCGTATGACCTCGGTCAAAAATCGGCGGAGACCCCTTTCTTTCCAGACGAAGATTTAGGGTCGGTTCACGAATATCCTGAACCAGATCACCACGCATTCGGGGAAGTTGAGTCTCCACTCGCCAACGCCATTTCACTCGAAACTGTTGAGGATGAGACAGTTCCGGTCAGTGATGAATTTGCAGCTGTAGAGACTGAAAGTTCCGCTCCAGAGCCAAAGGCCTTGGATGTCGCTGAAGCTGCACCGATCGGAGTTCTTCAAAAGATCGAGGAGGGTGATTCCGAAATCTACAAGGAACTTCGCGAGGTGATCGATACAGAACTCTCTGAGACTCCAAAGGCACAAAGAGACATCTGGTTTGAATCTCTTAAAGATATGCATGTCGGTGACGCGACCGGCGTGATCCGCATGTGGAAAGCAATTGGCGGACCGATTCCTGGGCTCGGGGAAGACTCACTCGTCCTTTCACCATCTTCACTAAAACCATCACTGCCAACTCCACACTTCACAACTTCGAGCGGGAATGATCTCACGACTCGTGCTTTGAAAAAAGCAATTTCTATTCACCGAAGCAATCTGTTAATGGCAACAGCTTCCGGCTACCTCCGAATTGCTCCAAGGTTGACAGAAGAAATCGTCGATGGTGTTCCCACAATCACAGGCTTGGTAGAAGAGTTTGACTTCACTCTCGGGCAGCCGGAACGGACAGGCAATCCTATCGATTTGAAAATTGAAGGGGGCGGAATGTTCCTCGTTGCGGATACCGAAGGTCAGCAGTACCTGACACGGCGCGGTCGATTTTCTCTCAATGCTGATCGGCAATTGAGTCTCATCGATCCTGATGCGGAATATATTCTGCAACCGCCGATCACAATCCCCGAGTCTGCGAGCGAAATTCAAATTAACCAGTATGGAAAAGTCGAAGTTTTCAACGAAGATGGGAAGAGCGTAGAAAGCAATCAAAACAATCAGATTCGACTCGCTTTGATTACGAATCCAGATCAATTGAATTA
>JAJDEL010000447.1 GCA_029259835.1 Planctomicrobium sp.
ACCGGCAACCGCGAGAAAATTTCCGGAACGTTGCGCCGAAATTGATGTGATTTCCACTCCGTTGAGAACAGGGATCTTCGATGAGTTCAGGGAGTTGAGTGACGCGATTTCAACGCGTTCGTCTCCAATTAAAATCGCAACTTCTTGACCGGAATTCAAAATTTCGACTTGTCGGATATGTTTGTCTTTCCAGAGCGTATCAGGGAGATTGAGTTGATCCATCCGGAAGACTTTAATGACTCCGTCGCCACTTCCAGAAACAATCGTTTTACCATTCTTGGATCGATCAATCATTCCATAACTGAGCGAGTGTGTGTGATACCGATTGGTTTCACGTTTCGATTCTGGATCGAAGACGATCAAGTCGCCGTTTTGCTTCACAACGAGCAGTCTGTCTGGATTCTTTGAAAACTCCAGGTCTCCAACGGCCCCATCGTCTGCGTAGTTGAAATGAAATTGCTCACCTGTTTCTGTCGACCACCAGTAAATTTCTCCTTCATAGGTTCCGACAGCAATTGTTTGACCATCATCAGAATAAACAAGTTTTTCGATGAGAGGGGTGGGGCCGATTCTCTGAACACGCACCTGACTTTCTGTCTCCCAAATCGAGATGAATTCGTTATCGGTAGCAATTGCGAGATGTGTTCCATCGGGCGAAAAACGAAAATCTTTTAACTCAGATTTTCCTGTCGGGATTTCAGCAGTGAGCTCAAATGTCTTCGCGTTCCACAGCCTGACTGCCCCTTTGATTCCAGCAGAGGCTAGGATTTTTCCGTTCGGTGAGTACCGCACAACTTTGACAGACGCTCCATGTTTCAATTCTAAAACAGGCTGATCACTGTTACGCGGATTCCAAATCCGAATCTTCCCATCCGATGATCCGGTTGCCAGATTTCCATTCGCAGGAGAGAAGGAAATACTCCCAAATTTTCCTGCCGGGATTGAGAGAGTTTGGACAAGTTCGCCGTTTTCAGTGTCCCAAACCGATGCGTTTTTATTTGAACCACAACCGGCGAACAGGTCACCTTGAGCGGAAATCGCAACGTCCACGACGGGACCATCAATACGGACAATTTGTTCAAATAAATCCATTTTTGAGTCGAAGTATTCCCATTCAAATCCTTTGAACTTTGAAAGTTTTTGCCCTTCATCAAAAGGATCTAATGCCTGTCGGAGTGCTTCGTGGTCACCTCCGCCCAGATACTGAACCGCCAGTTTCATCTGTGAAAAATAATACAAACGATTAGCAACGTTGGCACTGTTCTCGGCTTTAAGCCAGAAGAAACTGACTCCGGCGAGACCAAATGTCAAACTGAAAAACAGACTTGCAATCAACGCTGCAACGTAAGGTCGTCGGCGGCACCAACGCCAGACTTTTTCAGCAGACGAAACGGGACGTGCTTTGATCGGTTCGCCGTTTTGAAATCGCGTGAGCTCGTCAGCAACATCACTGGCGTTTTGGTAACGCTTCTCAGGCTCACGTTCGAGACATTTCAAGCAGATGGTTTCGAGATCTTTAGGAATGCTCGGGTCTAAGGTTCGTGGGGAAGGAGCATCTTCAAAAATTTTCTGGTGCATGATCGCGCGCACGTTTCCTCGAAAGGGAGGATGTGACGTTAGCATCTCGAACAGAACAACACCTAAGGCGTAAATGTCTGAGCGATGGTCTGTTTCGCGAGTTTTGCCAGTCGCCTGTTCTGGGGACATATATTTCGCCGTCCCCAGGACTTGTCCTTCTGAAGAAATCGAAGCATCGGCAGAGATTTTTTTAGCGAGACCAAAATCGGTGACGTACGGCTGCCCTTCATTATTGAGGATGATGTTCGCAGGCTTGATATCTCGGTGGACGACTTTATGGTCGTGTGCGTGTTGGAGTGCATCTGCAACTGGGATGACAATTTCGACTGTTCTCAGTGTCGGCGGCTTTCCAGAGGAAAGCATATCCTGCAGCGTCATTCCGTCGATGAATTCGCTCGCGATAAAAATTTGGCCTTCTTCAATCCCGACTTCATACACGGAAACGATGTTTGGATGTTTCAGACGGGCTGCCGTTTGCGCTTCGTGCAAAAGCGATTTAGAATCGCCGTCCTTGGAAACGGGGATCTTCAGAGCGACTTGTCTGCCAAGAGTATCATCGTCCGCGAGCCAGACAGACCCAAACCCTCCCTTCCCCAACAGCCTGAGCAATGTGAAGTGGGCCAGTTTTTCTTGGGCAAGTGATCCAGGATCAGACACGATCCGAGTTTCACCGACGTCAACAATATATTCGACATCGCCGCATTTTGGACAGTGTATGCTTGAAACCCCATCGACAAAGTTCGGAGTTTCATCGTCCCCGATAGTGCCAGTTTCTAGTTCGACCGGGGATTGGCATTTAGGACAGTTAATCAACATCTCATTTCTCCCGGGAGTGTGGCTCGTTTCATGATGTGTGCTGAGGACAACTGCCCTTTAACTTGAATAAAACTCAACCACAGCTGAGGACTTCTCAGAATAGCGTCAAACGAAGATGATTGAAAATGGATCGTGAAATCGACAATTCACATCCCAGCCTTATCGAACTATTGACAACATCCCACAGGTGTAAGACTATGAAGTTCTAAACTAACCGATTTGTGAAGGATCTTGTTGTGTCGAATGTTTCTAAATTTTGTTGCAATTTCCATCCTGATTTGCATTTCACGATTCAATCTTTTTGTCTCGTGATGCTAGTGCTACTGGCTGGTTGTGGTGGAGGGAGTGAAGAAGGCAGTGACTTCGGTGACCTTTACGAGAACTCGAAACCCGACTCTCCTGCAGGAGTGGCGAATACAGGAGATTCAAATTCACCAAGTTCTGGTCAAGCAATCCCGGATGCTTCAAAATTCTCCGATTCTGTAAAAAAAGTCTCTGAATACCTCAACGGAATGAGTGGTGAGTATGAAGGCTTCTTTGGAAGTGGTCAGTCGAGTGTTCAGCTGAAACGAACCGAACAGTTGTGGCAGTTGCTCGACCCACTTTCAAGTCAAATTTCCAATGCCGCTTCCCCTCCTTTGGGAATGGCGAATCAACTTAAGCAGGAAGTTTTACCAGGGCTTTTGGATGCGATCAAACGGGCTGAACTCGCCGAACTTCACTTTGAGCGCGAATACAATACGAACTCTTTCGGGTTTGGAGCTTTTGGCGGCGGAAGTCACGAAATTGGAGATGGAATCCGCGCGGCTCGGAGAGTTTTGGACAGGATTCAATACAACATACCCGTCGCAGAACGACTCACAACAGGCCCCCCGCCGACCATCGGAGGACCTCCGCCAACGAATCGGTCATTTGGATACCTGAGTAGTGTCGCAATTGACGGTTCGCAATTTCGAAGTGTTCACGGTGCCAAAGAAAATGAGACAGTCCCGTGGAGGTTGCGAGTTGATTCTTCCAATTATCCATATCAAATTCAAGAGGGCATGGAATTCGAGATTGACGCCCCTTCTGCGGACGCAACACCGACAGCATTCTACAATCCGATGAATGTTCTTTATCCGGCAATGCCTTCAACTGTAGTGGGATTGGGGCTGAATGAAACGAAAGGACAGCAACGACTAATTTGGAGTTTGGAACCGCGGTTAAGAGCAGGTGTTGTGAAAAAAATTCAGCTTCAGCAAAGCGAAATCATGGCTCTGAGTCCTGATGGAAAATACTTTGCAGCACGTCCTGAAAATACTTCGGTGATTGGACTCTTTGATGTCAAAAAAGGAGAGGCAGTAGGACAAATTCAACATGAATTCCAGACAGGTGAATCGCCGACTCTGCTTTTTGCTGCCAACAATCGGTTGGTCCTGACAAATGAAAAAGTGATTCGCGTTTGGAGCGTGCCGGATCTTAAACTGGAACGGGTAATTGAGATTGAGAGCTCGGCTATTCGTGGCGGTTGGAATCCAGGGTATGCCTGGTCTATTAGCCCTGGTGGTCGCTACTTAGCTGTTCCTGGATCTTGGAGCTTTGATTACAACCTACGGTTCTACGATCTGACTACCGGTGAGACAGCGGCAAAAA
>JAJDEL010000448.1 GCA_029259835.1 Planctomicrobium sp.
GCCACCGCTGGCAACATGCGAAGTTTCGGCATGCTCGTTTCCAGCAAAGATTGATACTTCGTCGGTGGCACAGTTGCACGAATTGAAGTTGACATTTCAGTCTCCCAAAACTTCACAACGCTGCCGTTATTGAGCGAGGACGACACGTGTGAATTCACAAAACTCTATGGTGGTAAAAAATCGTTCATGGACCAGAAAATACATGGATTGATGATCAGACTTGCGGCACCACCGAACCACTCTCTTCTCTTAGTATCGAACGTCAAACAACATCTCTTGTCACATCTCAAAAATATGGAATGCGTTTCACTGAGATCGCCGTTGCTATCGATGACTGAAATGATGAGGGTGACGAGAACTCACGCAGCATCACCAGCATACTCTCTACGAGAGTTTCAACATCTAAACAGCTAAACAGATTTACCGAACTGCGAAACTGTTGCTTTCCATTACGATCAACGATATTGCGTGACTACGCGATCGTCGCCATTTCGTGAGTCGGTGAATCCGGTTAAGGCTATTGTTCGAATTTTGTTGATAATTTATTGTGAAATCTCCCGACCGATCTCGGCATTTGAGACGATCTCATATAAGCTTGAATTGTTCTGAGGTTCTGTTTTTCTGGAGACTGGTGTGGTCGAGCGTTTTTCTTCATTAGGTCGTGGGCCGGTTTCGCGTCGTTCTGTTCTGAGCGCAGGAACGTTGGGACTTGGTGGACTGTCGCTGGCGGATGCACTTCGCCTGCGTGCAGAGGCAGGTGAAGTCGATCAAAAACTCGATACTTCGGTCATTTTCGTCTGGCTCCCTGGCGGTCCGCCGCACATGGAAATGTACGACATGAAGCCGGACGCTCCGCTCGACTATCGTGGCGATTTCAACCCGATCCGTACAAATGTGAGCGGTCTGGATGTCTGCGAGTTAATGCCGCTCCACGCGAAGTGTGCAGACAAGTATTCCATCATCCGCTCGATCGCTCACAAATTTGCAGACCATGGTGGCGGACATAAACGGTTTCTGACTGGGCGTGATCCCAAGCAACCGACCGGGTTCGTGAATGACTTCCCTGCCGTAGGTTCTGTGGTGGCGAAATGTCGTGAAAACCAAAACGTAGGCCTCCCCAATTACATCTCAGGGACAGATCCTGGACGGGCAGGCGTTGATGTTTATAGCTTCGGAGCAGCGTACTTGGGCGCTTCGTACGCTCCGTTCAATGTTCCAGGTGACCCCAGTGACGAGAAGTTTGAAGTCAAGAACATCGAGCTAAGCCAGTCACTCTCGAATCGGCTTGATGATCGGATGTTGCTACGAAGTGAATTCGACCAGATGCGCAAACAGATTGACCAATCCGGCCTCATGAGGGCGATGGATGGGTTTCAAACCAAGGCCGTTGAACTTTTAACCAGTGAAAAAGCGCGCAATGCTTTTGATCTCTCTCAAGAGCCGGATGAACTTCGGGATCGTTATGGGCGTCATGCCTGGGGACAGCGGGCGCTGCTTTCGCGTCGACTCGTTGAGGCAGGTTGCAGCTTTGTCACAATGGTCATGGAGAAGCCGTATCAGTCAGGCGTGGAATGGCTCAAGCAAGGGACCTACAATTGGGATTCGCACGCCGTCAACTGTCATATCTTTGATGATGGAAAAATCCGACTGCCGATTTACGATCAAGCCGTGACCGCTCTCGTCGAAGACTTGCACAATCGCGGTCTTAATAAACGGGTCTTACTGGTCGTGACCGGAGAGTTCGGACGAACGCCCAAAGTGAACAGCCAAACCGGCACACAAACCGGCGTGACCCAACCAGGACGCGACCATTGGCCGAATGCGATGTCGCTGCTTGTCTCTGGTGGTGGACTAAACATGGGACAAGTGATCGGCTCGACGAACTCCAAAGGCGAAGAACCGAAAGACAACCCGCTCACTCCAAACGATCTCTGGGCGACAGTTTATCGCCACCTCGGCATCGATTATGAACGTAGTTTCAACGACCACAGCGGTCGCCCGCTTCCGATTCTCCCCGACGGAAAACCGATTGCCGGTTTGATCTGAGCTGTGCGAATCCGTGTCTATGAAAACGTCATCCTGACAGACATTGGCAGATTTTACCTAGTTCTGTGTGATCGTAATACCAAATGAAAAAACCGCTGAGTCATTTCTGACTCAGCGGTTTTTTATTGAAATAATCTTGTTCAGTATCATCGAGGATGACCGAATTCTTAGCGATGGTTCCAGTTGAACTGGTGTCCCTTGTGGTGGTTGTTGAAGTGGTGATTATTGTAATGACCGTAGTTGTGGTTGTTGTGATGTCCTCCGTTGAAGTGTCCATTCTGATGGTTGTTGAAGTGTCCGTTGTGGTGATTGTTAAAACGATGATTGTTGTGATGACTGCTGAAATGATGGTTGTTATGGTTCTGAAAAGAAGAATGTGAGTTGTGGTTTCCAAAATGATTCGTTCGCCCGGAAAATGAACCGTAACGTTTTCCGGAGTTGTTATTGTATTTGTAGTTGTTAGATGATCGCGAATTCATCGAGCTTCCGCCGCTTCGGTGAAACGATGATGATCTCTGATTCGAAGAAGAGTTGCTTCTGTTTTGGGCGTTTGCAGTCTCGATACTGAGTGTTCCGCAAATGGCAACAGCAATCAGGCAGGTAAGAACTTGGCGTAGCATTAGTCGTCTCCGGTGGGTTGTTTGAGTTTTTGTTGTTGGCCTAACTGGCCACTAAAACTCTCAGCGGAGAACGAAGAAAAGTGTGACAGCAGATTCTGCGATTATTTAGAAATTTCGCATTGGTCCAGTGATTCTGGTCAGTGAAAGAAGAAAGCAGCGGCGAAAAATGCTGACTTTTCGCAACGAAGTGGTCCGTTGCAAAGCTGCATTCCGTCGCCCTTAAGCTTTCACCACATCAACAGGTTTGAAGTTGCCGTGCAGGATTTCTTTGGGAGACGCATTGAACCACTGCTTCAGGATGCCAGCGTAGACCTGACGGAAATCGGTGTGGTGGCGAAGGTTTCCGTTTTCAAGATTATTGAGATCAGGATGTTTACCAATCAAGCCTGATTTCACTTTGTTGCCTGCGAGAAAGAGCGGTGCAGCAGTTCCGTGGTCGGTCCCTTTGCTGGCGTTCTCTGTGACACGTCGACCGAATTCACTGAAGCAAAGTGTCAGCACGCGGTCTCCGTGGTCGTGTTCATCGAGGTCTGCCAGAAATGCAGAGAGCGCTCCACTAACTTGTCGTAGTAGTGCGGTATGTGCGGCGGCTTGTTGTGAGTGGGTATCAAACCCTTCAATTTCGACATAGAAAATTCGTGTCGAAAAATCAGCATCAATCAATTGAGCGACTGTTTTCAATTGCTTCCCCAACGGTGTTTCTGGGTAAGTGACATCCGTCTTGTAGCTGGATGTCACGGCCTGAAGTTTCTGGCTGACATCAATCGCCGTGTCTGTGCTCGTTTGAACAAAGTTGAGTAATGAACTCGAATCCGATCGATTAAAAGAGACGTTGCTGCGGATATCTTTCAGTGATTCTCGCTTCTGAAGTTCGAGTCGAAACTGTTCGAGCGATTTCACTGATGGCACGCGATGTGTGCGAGAAGTCAGCGCGAACGGTTGCTTGCGATTCCCCAAATGCAATGCAGGGACGTCTCTCTTTTGAGTGATCTGCATTTCATCAATCGCTCGGCCGAGCCAGCCATCGGGGCGATTTTCTGACTTTCTCAGGCAGGTGTGCCAGACATCCATTGACTCGAAATGAGATTGATTCGGATTGGGATAGCCGATTCCTTGCACGATCCCGAGTCGGTTTTGTTGAAGAAGATCGTTGAGTCCGCTTGCTGCCGGGTGAAACCCAAGTTCATCATTGATCTTGAGGACATCATCTTTTGAAATCGACAAAGTCGGACGGGCCTTGAGGTATTCGTCATTCTCGTAAGGGACAATCGTATTCAGACCATCGTTGCCGCCTGACATTTGAATGACAACGAGAATGTTTTCCCGCCGGTTTTGCTTCGCCTGTTCTGCGGCCTGTGCCAGAAATCTTGGAGACGATGCTCCAAAGGTCATCATGGCAGGTGCAGAGAGTGCTACAAATTGTCGTCTTGAAAGTGGCATGTTGCTGACCTCAATCAATCTGTTCGGGAGGAACGTATTTAAGAAAAAGAATTCACGCTCTAACTCAATTGGAATTCTGGCAGAGTGCAGAACAGGTGCAGGGCGTCGCGGAGCTTTTGTTCACGGTTTCCCTTCCCTGCTTCAATCTTATTGGCAATTTGGCTTTTGACTTCTTGCGGAAGGTCGACAGCAAGGTAGAGCTCTTCCCATAAATCGACGACCTTCGCAGGTGTTTTCGCACCAAGATGATCCATGAAGTCACCCAGCGATCCTGGATTGAATCGCGTTTCTGTGCGGTCGAGAAGACTGCGGATCAAATTTGCACGGGCGAGTAAGGTTGATGAGTTAATCCACGTGCGGCCTCCGTCCCAGCCTTTGACATTCGGAGGGAAAAACGGAATCTGTCCGAGTTCACTCATTCCGCTCGTCAACTCGTTCAAATTCGTAGACCCATTGAGCGTTCGCAAAAATCCAACAGCAAATTCAATCGGAGAACGAACCTTATGTCCAACGGAATGTTCCGAATAGAATAAATGACTTGAAAGGATTTTTGAGATGATCGGTCCGATTTGATAATTGCCGTTCACAAATTGGTCGGCGAGTGGTTTGAGGAGCGCATTCGATGGTGCAGGCTCGTCAGAAACAAAATAACGGACTAACTTCCCAACGATGAAATACGGGGCGGACTTTTGATCGAGGACGATCTTCACCCCTTCTTCGCCGCCGTACTTGCCTTTCTGCCCCATGATCGATTTTTCACCGGAATCGTGTTGATAGCGGTTGAAGCGAAATTTTCCGTTGCGAATTTCCCAGCCAGTGAAACAACGGGACAATTCGCGGATGTCGTTCTCGGTGTATTGACCTTCTCCCAGGCAGAAGAGTTCCATCACTTCGCGGGCGAAATTTTCGTTTGGGTGCGCTTTACGATTTGTCGCCGAATCGAGATAGATCAGCATCGCCGGGTCGTGCGAAATTTCGTGGACCATCGCTCCGAAATCACCAAGGGCGTGCTCTCGAAGCATCTCGTTCTGCTGAAACATTAACTTTGCATCAGTGACTTTATCGCCGCTGGTCGCGAAATGACCGTGCCAGAACAGCGTTGTCTTTTCACGAAGTGGATCATTGGTCGTGAGAAAGCGATAGGTCCACCAGGCAGGCAGGTTCTTCACATTTGATGATGCGAGAATCGAACGGGCGAGGTCGCTGATCTCTTGTTGATACTGATCCGTTTCTGGTCTACTATTGACCAAGCTGCTGACAACTTCGTTCGGCTTTTGAGAAATCGCTTTGTCGAGTTCATCTGACGAAGCGGCAAAGCCTGCTCGGCGGAACAGATGTGCCGCCTGCCGACGTGTCCAACCATTTTTATCAGGTTCGTAGGGCGACCACGCCCATGCTGGGTCGATCATCTGCAAAGTCCTTCTGGATTATATGACTGACTTCTGATTTCACTACTCGTTCAATTCAATTCCAAATTCGATTTTGAGCGAAGAATCGTCCGTCGAGAGTGAAAGGTCCGCCTGTTCGAACAGCTTCAGGGCTTCGAGTAGAATTCCGATTTGCTGTTCCGCTTCTTCTCGAGTGTGACCATCGTTGAGCATGTTCTGTGCGATGAGGTGTGACCGGTTATCTTCCAATGCCAATTGCAATTGCGGGGCGTTTAACTCCATTTGGGTATTCATTTTTTCGGTGGAGCTTGATTCGGAAGTAGGTCTCTCTGCCGTGGCAATCGACCTCGCCAGACCGGTTGCTGAAGAAATGACAAGGCGACTGCCGGAGAACGCAATTGTCGGAGAAAAATTAAAGTTAATTTTTGCATCTGAGCCAGTTTCTTCGCCTTCCAGCGGGACAGGTCTCGCTGAAACAAAATCACCCCCTTCGAATTTATCGAAACCAAGTTCAAACTGAGGTTGCCCGTTCATCGCGCCGATGACGTTGAAGAAGCCGATGAAGCTGTGGAAAATACGTCGGAACTCACGCGTTGTGGTTTCGGGGTCTTCCATCTCAGCGACAAGCGCAAAAGCTGGAATTTTGATTGCCGGGATGGGTTGGTCCTCGGAGTAGGTTTGCCGAGCTGCAATAATTTGCATTTGAGGAGTGAGTACTCCAAGAATGTCTTCGCCGAAGTCTTTGCCAGAGAAAAACGTCGAAAGGTTGCTATCGGCCTGAGCAAGTCCGTCGTTGACTTGTTCATTAAACAGATCGCCCGAACGTAACCACATCTCCGAGACATTACGGTAGGCCGTCAAGCCGAACAGCATGTCTGGGATCTGCTGAAGTTGAGCCGCCTGCCCTGCCCCCTTCGGGCCGAAGAAATGTTCTCGCAGCTCTGGAACAGAATCTGGATCGTGTGGCAACTGGAAATTCAGTGCCACTCCATTCCCTTGAGCGTTCAACGATGCAGAGACGTGGGACGCGCCCGTTAACGTTTCCAGAACGCCCCCGAACAGAAGTTCTGCGGCCGGGTTATCTGACTTTCCGCTAAACAATTGTTGAAGCTTTTCGTCTTCCGCCTGACGCAATGGTTCTAGATTCAAAAATGCCCAGGCAATTGCGGAGTCGTCAACATTCTGTCGCACGTTTTGGAATTCTGAATTGCTCGCAAACGAATCTTCCCTGCCATCCAGAAGTGCATCAATAAGCTGCTTTCCTAATTCGGACTTATTCCCTGCAATCAACCAGTTCCCGTGAGTTAAGAACCCGCCATTTTTTGCCATGTAAACTTCAACCCCACGGTACTCATTGATTTCATACGGATCGTCATTGCCTTTGTTTTCCGCATCTTTTCGAGCAAACTCGATCACTTTGCTGACAACCTTGTTGAGGTTCTCTTCGTTCTCGCCTTTGAACAGAACAGCGAACCCTTCTGTCGCTGGGTCGAATGCAACAGTCACTCCGCCTGCCGACAGGGCTGTCACCGCTTGCCGCCAGGTCATCCCCAACTGGGCTTCGATCATCCGTAATCCGAACATTCCCTGAAGGTACTGGGGCTGTTTCAAGAGTTCCTGATATGGCTCCAATTCCTGAAGTTGAGCATAGTAAGGGTGATCCAAAAAGGAACTGACCGTTGCCGACGGATCTTTGATCTCCGCATACAGAAGAGTTGACGGAGGGAGCAACTCAGAGGCAGTCTCAGCAGCATTCGATGGAGTCAAGAGGCCAAAGAGCAATAACGTCGAAAGCAAAACTTGGGAGGTCTTCATATTGAATCCAAAACCACGACAAAAGAACTTTGAGAGGGAAATATGTGTCAATCTATGGGGACTACCCGGTGAATCAGATCTGGGTGTCAGAAATCTGGCAATGTTCTTGCTCTTGATTTTGACGAGATCACGTGAGTTCTCGTCACCGTTTTTAGGAAGCGAGTTGTGCAGTCTTGATTCCCACGGTCTCAAGCATAGACTCTGGGCTGTCAAAAATCGCATTTCATCGTATCTGACTTTCCCACCTTATGTCCGAAATCCCCAATTCCACCTCCGACGACCAGGCTGATATTCCGCCGGAAGACATACCAACAATCACTCTCCCGGACGATTTGCCGCCAGTGGAACCGCCATCGGCTGGCATGATCATTCAGTTGTTTCTCGTCCCAGCCGTGATTGTAGCAGTCATTGTGGGAGTGTATGCACTGTTCGGGCAGTTAGCATCGCAAGAACTCGACTGGCGCCAACTGGTCACAGATGTCAAAAGCGAGAACCCTCACGTTCGCTGGAGAGGTGCTCTGGGATTGGCACAAATGCTCGATACGGATGCTCAGCGAGGTGAGAAGAGTCAAAATCTGGCAGCAAACCCCGAAATCGCAACAGCACTTGCCGACCTGTTCGGGGAATATGTTGACCTCCATAATTTGTCAGAAGAAGAACTCAAGAACCTTGAATTCCTCTCAATTGCACTTGGCAGGATGAACGTTCAGGATGAAATCGTGCCGATCTTCAGAATAGGGATCAATACCGAACGTGACCGTGATGTCCGGAAACATTCACTGATCGGATTATCAATGTTGGCTGGAAATGTTCATCTCGCCGGTCGTGAAATCGATCAACCTGAACTCATCGATGAGTTGATAGAAATTTCAAAAGAAAGTGACCGACTCTTTCGGCATCAAGGCGCGTATGCACTCGGGCTGTTCTGGTCCGATAGTAGCCACTCGCGGTTGATTGCCCTGCTCAGTGATCCAGACCTGATGACCCGAGCCAACGCTGCTGTTGGTTTAGCAAGAAACGATTCAGT
>JAJDEL010000449.1 GCA_029259835.1 Planctomicrobium sp.
GGAGTCATCCGCTCATCGATAAGTATGACTTTTTCCTGGGGGACATTTCCAAAGAGAAAGAGTTGCTCAAAGATGCGCAGTCTCTGGCACGCACGGTTGAGTCAAAGGTTCTGTCTCAGCGAGAACGAACAGCCTTCCCGGCAGGGCGTCCATTGATTGTCGGCGAGCGAGTCATTGTCCCGGGGTACGCGACAACAAAGTCGTTCAATCTGAAGACCGGGGAAGTCGACGGAGTTGGTGTCAATGTTGATCAGTCTTTTGAATACTTGCATGAATTCTCTGCAGCGCCGTCCTTGAAAAACAATGGCTTTAAGGATGAGGTCAGAGAGTTGTTTTTCTCTCTGCGAGGCTGGCGAGATTTAGCTTCTGCTTCGATGAGTACCGATGGAAAATATGTTTATGCGGTCTCTGATTCCCAGCTTGTCGGCACCGTTGATTCGAAGTATCTCTCTCGGACAACTCAAAGACACGAACTTCTTCCACAACCATTCAATCAATTGCGTGCTTTTGAATTGGAGGCAGGATTAAGAAATCGCTGGTCAGTCGGAACAGTGGACGAGAATTCATTTCTTCCATTTGACCAAAATGAATCGCTGCGCCGAGAGATTTATTTCTATGGCGCTCCACTCCCGGTTGCCGATCAATTGTTTGTGATTGGCGAAGAACGAGGACAAATTCAACTCTACGAAATTGACCGCGAAACAGGTTCGGTCATCTGGTCGGTCGGATTACTCAACCCCGACAAACAGGTGACCGCTGATGAAGCACGACGCCTCTCGGGAATCATGCCTTCTCATGTTGATGGGCTTTTGATCTGCCCCACCGGCGAGGGAGTGATCACTGCGATCAATCCGTTGTCAAGAAAGGTTGTTTGGAGCCATCAATACGAAGAGAGTCGGAGAATGGTCTCGAATCGAATGATGTTTCAACGTGGGGTACGGAGTCGTGGTCAGACGATTCACCAGTCGATCAAACGTTTATTAAGCCATGACCGCTGGTTCGATGCCAAAGTCATTTCTGCTGGAAACTACATCGTCCACACACCGCCGGATTCTGATGAATTGGTCTGCTTGAACGTCAACGATGGAACTTCTGCCTGGTCCGAACGCGCATTCCGTTTGCGATCACTGCATGTTGCTGGTGTCTTCGGCGAAACTCTCATTCTTGTGGGAAGCGGCGAAATTGCAGCGATCAGTCTGAAGGATGCCGCGCGCGTATGGAGTGCTCCAATCCCGCAACCATCAGGACGCGGAGTGCGCATGAAAGATCATTACCTACAACCGCTCATGACAGGTGAGATTGCTTTCATCGATCTTAAAGCAGGGCGACAAATTGCCAGAACACCTCTTCCGGGTCAACGCGTGATCGGGAATTTGGCGGTCGCTCACGGTCGACTCGTCGCACAGTCAGGGACTGAGATTGTGGCCTTCAAGTCAGTCACAGAAATCGAAGAACTGATCGCCAAACTGACCGATGAGAACGAAAGAAAATTACTGCAAGGAGAGTTACAAATTCAAATTGGAAATCGTGTTGCAGGGTTGCAAACTCTCGAATCCGTCCCCGATACAAAACTGACCTCGCGAGGTCAGACAGTTCTGGCATGGGCAAAACTCGATGATTTACAACGAGACTACAGTGCTTACGAATCGGAACTCGCCCGCATTGAGAAACTGCTGACAACTGATGAACAGCGATTCACATTCTTGCGGACAAGAGCCTCGGGGCTTAGCGAGTCTGGTGATTTGTTGGGAGCATTTCAGAGCTATTTGAAATTATTCGAGAGCCGCTCAGGAAAACATTCCCTGAGAAACATTGATGGTTTGCAAGACGTGAATGATCAAAGATGGGTGCTTGCTCAAATTGAAAAAGTTTACTCTTCCGTCAAACCGAACGAGCGGAGTCGATTTGAGGCTGCAGTGAACCATTGGCTGCAAACATCGACAAATGATGCTGCGGTGACAGACTTCCTGAGAGTCTTTCCAATTCGCGATCTCAATCTTAACGTTGCTCTGGAACGACTCTTGAAAATTGAAATCAGTCCTGAAAATGCGGGTGCTCTTTCCACGATCTACGAATTACTGACGAACAATGAAGATCGTCAAATTGCTGCCACGGCTTATCGAGAACTAGCTAAAACAGCTCTCCAATTCAAAGATGCAACGACTGCGGATTCGTATCTCAAATTGCTTTCAGAGTTTGAAGCCAATCCAGTTGGAAGCCAAGCACCGGCAGCCAAAGTTGCTGCATCTCTTCGTTCAAGTGACGAATGGTCTGAACAATTGAACGCTGTTCCCATTTGGCCGACGAACGTTCGAGAGTCTGAACATCCGACGCAAATGACCAAATCGTCTCGCCATCAAATTCCGATGGTTGGCTCCCCATCCGTTCCATTCGAAGGATGGACATTCTTCCTGAACCCAATGGGATCTCACATCGACATTTACGACCAGCATGGGCGTCGCCGATCGCAACTTTCTACAGGACTCAATTCATCTCGATATTCCATCGGTTCAACACTGGCACGATATGTTTCGGTACGTGAGTACTTGGCTTTGGTTGTGCTTGCTGATCGTTTTCTTCTTGTGGACTTTCAAAAAGGGCAGGAAAACCCCCGACTCATTCTCAGCCAGAATCTTATCACTGAAGCTCAGAACCCTTATGGTACTGCCGGAATCGTGAGTCCGAATCAACATCCGGAACCTGGTTTCCGAACGTTTCGCTCGACCACACCAGTTGGAACGTCTG
>JAJDEL010000450.1 GCA_029259835.1 Planctomicrobium sp.
TACAAACTAAATCCATGTATTCAAGGTTCCCGGTGTACCCACCTTTGCCATCCGGAAACGCATAACAATCTGGAGCGCTATGTGTATGTGATGCACAGAACAAAATGTTCTGTGGCAAGAGATGCTTCACTCTCTTGCGAACACGATCCCCAAGAACCGCTGGAAACCCGAGCAGATCAAGACTCACAATCGCAACTGTCGTTTCTCCGTTCTGTAAAACGAGTGCGCGAGTATACAACTCGCCTTGCTTCTTTTCTGTAATCTTCGGAGTCCCCAATCCTCCAGAAACAGGCAGCAACGGATCTGGCGTAATGATTCTCTTCGCGGCCCCGACCTTGAACTCTGCTTGAACCTGCTCCGTACTCCCCAGTAAACAGAGTACGACGCAGAAAAACATCCTTAATCCAGGCAGAATTCCAAACCTCCGCATGATTCTTTTCTTTCTTTGAAGATGTCTCGATGTGGTGACAAAATTGATGAAGTAGGTACCGCTCCACGCGAACTAAGCAGAACCGAAACCCAGACAGAATTTCATGAACTCCGTATCAGCAAAGAAAGCGACTCAATTAAAACGAAATCGGCTCTGCAAACAGCGCGTTCGAGACTTCTTTCGGTGTCCCAGACTCCAGCCGGACTTGCGGGCCGTCGAGGAGAGTGTTGAGGATGGTCGAGACGAGGTTCGGGATTTCGACTGGTTCGGAGAGTGGTTTTGCGGCGTCGCGAGTCGATTGACCGAAGACGTGTCCTTGCGGGATACCCGCGCCGGAGAGGAGCAATGGCGAGAGTCCTCCCCAGTGGTCACGACCACCGCGGGCGTTGATCTTTGGAGTTCGTCCCATTTCACCACAACAGACGAGAAGTATTTTGTCGGAGAGACCACGGTCGCGAACGTCATCGAGGAAGGCCGCAATCGCATGATCGAAGGGCTGGCCCATGTACCGCATTCCTTCTTCAACGCCAGCGTTGTTTTTGTCGCCGTGCATGTCCCAGACAAAATTTGTCGTCACGGTAACGAACCCGCACCCGCGTTCACAAAGCCGTCGCGCCAGCAGCATCAGCTTTCCGAGGCTCTTGGAGTTGTCAGCGTAACGTTCGTGATTGGCCCATTTCTGATCGATCTGATCTGGCTTCACCAGCGGTGCCGTATCGTACTTCCGAACTGTTTTCGGGTCTTCTTCACTCAAGTCAAAAGCACTGGCGACACCTCCGAGAACGGTGCTGAACGCCTGCTCTTTGATAGCGTTCAACCCTTGCCAGGTCTCCAGACGATGCTGAATCCGGTCGAGTTCACTCAGCAGCAAACGCCGATGATCGAGCCGGTCCATCGGGATATTCAGCTTCATGTCTTGTTGAAGATCCCCGCCACCACTGGGACTGAATGGCAGGTAACCAGATCCGAGCGGTCCAGTCGCTTCGACATTACCCAATTTCTTGAACGCTGGCATTGTGGAATCGTCGACCGCTTTCGGGAAGAGCGTGACATTCGTCGGCATTCCGGAATCGGTTCGGTTCTGCCCGGCGATTCGTGCATAAAGTGATCCGATATTCGCGTTCGATGTCGCTGCACTCACAACTGGTTTCACGTCATGATTGCCGTTCCCGGTGCGGAAGGAGCGAACAATTGTGAGCTGATCCGCCAGTGATGCCAGTTTTGGAAAAGTTCCCCCGAAAGTGACTCCCGGCAACTTTGTACTGACCTCACCGGTCGCGCTCGAAATCCCGATCGGAGCGTCCATCTTTGGATCAAATGTTTCAATCTGAGAAGGCCCACCGTGCATAAAGACAAAGACGACCGACTTGTCCGTCAGCAAAGATGGAACGTTTGCCGCACCGAGTGTCCGTTGCCACGCCATTGGCAATCCCAATCCACCGAGCGCAAGACTCCCCGCCCGCAAAAACTCACGGCGTCCTGACCTCTGATCACCATCAAAGAAACTCAGCATAATAACTTCCGCAGATCGAAATTTCGACTTTCTAAATCAAGAGTGAGTTATCAACAGCACCGAAGTCGCTTAGCATGCCCACCCTGCTGCGCGATGTGGGCATGGCACAAAAATTGTAATAACGTGGCAGTTCTTAACATCTCCCTCTTCCCTTGCCCCTCGATTCCTCGTCCCTTAGGCCATTCAATCGACCGTTCTCCACAAATACCAACTCGCAATTGTAGCATATGGGCGCCAGGGTTGGGCAACATCAAGGCATTCTGACTTCGATGGAAGCGATTCGAAACCGTAAAGGTTTTTCATCGCGACCTGAATTCCAAGGTCTCCCCAAGGAAGAATATCGGGCCGACCGAGCGAGAACATGAGGAACATCTGAGCCGTCCAAAGACCGATCCCTTTGACATCAGTGAGAAGTTCGACGACTTCATCATCCGATCTGTAATGCAACGATCGTAGGTTCAACCTCTTGTCCAGTACGTGATCGGTGAGATCGCGAATGTAGCGAGTTTTTTGAGAAGAGAGCCCAACCGCTCGAAGTTCACCTTCCTTTAATTTCGCAACTGAATCTGCAGTGAGGGTTTTGGAGTTGACGCTCGCTTCCAGTTTTTTAAAGACAGAACGTGCTGCGGCTCCGGAAATCTGCTGACCAACAATTGCCCGCACAAGATTTCGGTATCGGTTTGTTTGCCGATTCAGAGTGCAAGGTCCGATTTCGTTGATCACTTCCGCCATCACAGGGTCTGAGGCGGCTAAGTGATTATGTGCATCTGCGATCAACTCTGGATCAAGCCGAGGCATTACTGCTCCTTCTTCGCGGCTCGTTCGATTGCAATGAGAAATTCATCTGTCGCTTGGTGAACGTCATCAGCGGCGACATACATGATGTCGTTGTGACCAGCCTGCGGAAGTTCAATAAATCGCTTTTTCAATCCGCTGTAAGATTGCTGCGGCGCTGCTTCGAAGAGACGCTCTCCAAGTTCAAATGGAACGATGGTGTCCTGCTTTCCATGAATGACTAACAGAGGACAAACAATTTCCGGGATTCTCTCTTCAGAAGGATATCGCTCGTACATCAGTGCGTTCACCGGCAGCCAAGGGTAGTGAACCTGGGCTGCATCGACCAAGGATGTAAACGTCGCACGTAAAAGCAAACCGGCAGGAGGTTCGCCTTGTTCACACAGTTCCCAAGCCAGACATGTTGCAACGCCGCCGCCCAAAGATTGTCCGCAGATGACAATTTGGTCGCTTGTAAAACCGAGTTCACTTTTCGCGAAATCCCAGACTTTCAAACTGTCTGCTGTAATCGCAGTTTCCGATGGCTTGCCGCCACTGCCGCCGTATCCCCGATAATCAAAGATCAGCGCATCGCACCCGAGTTCACTGAGTTGATTCAGGATCCGGACACGGTTCAACCGGTTTCCACCATTCCCAGGAAAGATGATGGCAAGACGGGGCGAAATTCGTTCACTACCAACGACCGGCTGGCAGTACCAGCCGTGAAGTTCGATTCCTTTCGCAACTGGCAAGAATACTTCACGAATCTGTCCACCGCTAAACCCAGAATCTTCAATGGAGACTGGCCCTTTACGTGGGATGTAAATCAATTGTCGCTGCAGAAAAGCTAACATCACACAGACACCGAGAAAACTTGCAATCACCATCACGAAGATTCGACGAAGTTGACGCTTGAGCGTCATTTTCTTCTTCATTGGTCGTTGCGGTAAGATTGCATTCATCGTAGCAGATCGTGAATCACAGGGTCATCTAAACTTTTCGCCACGGCTCGAGCAGTGCTGAAATTATGATGACTGCTCATTTCGTGCGGAACAGAAATAATGTGGGCTCCTGCCGCTGCTGCTGATCTGGTTCCGTTTTCGCTGTCTTCGAGGACCAGCATTTCTTCCGGGGCGACTTCGAGTTGCTGTGCCGCTTTCAGATAGATTTCCGGATGAGGTTTCCCGTGCGTGACATCCTCTGCAGTCAGCGTGTGGTGAAATCGATCCTGAAGTTCAAAACGCCCCAGGATATTTGTC
>JAJDEL010000046.1 GCA_029259835.1 Planctomicrobium sp.
GTTGCCAGAGGAACTCGAATTTTCGGGATATTCTCAAACAGTTCCAGTGCCTGCCCGATACTCATTTCCAGGACGTCAGCGATGGAATGATTTTTGTACTGAACTGCGAGTGTTTCCTGATTAAACCGCTTACCGCGACACGTATCACACTCGACCCAGACATCCGGAAGGAAGTGCATCTCAATCTTTTTTTGTCCCATCCCTTCACAATCGTCACAGCGACCGCCGGCACGATTGAAACTGAATCGTCCAGGTTTGTAACCCCTAATTTTCGCATCAGGTAGTTTTGAAAAGAGCGTACGAATTGGTTCGAAAACGCCGGTGTAAGTCGCCGGATTCGAGGCAGGTGTTGCTCCAATCGGATTTTGATCGACAGCAATCACCCGGCTGATTTGTTCGGCCCCGTTCATCTTTCTAAACGGCCCCGGTGTTGGTCCTTTCAACTTGAGATGTCGTGCGACCGCCCGCGCCAGAGTTTCCTGAATCAACGAACTCTTCCCGGAACCCGAGAGACCTGTAATGCATGTCATCGTTCCGAGTGGAATTCTCATATCAACATTACGCAAATTATTCTGCTGACAACCGAAAATCTCTAACCATATTCCTCCTGGTGGGTCGCCGTACAATTCTTTGAGAGACTCGATGTCGAGAACCGGCTTGTTGGTTCCATCCACTCTTTGCATCCGACGGTGAATCGGAATCGGAATCCCTTTCGTCCCTGCAAGGTAGGCACCAGTCAGCGAGGATTTCTTCTGCCGAACAATTTGTTTCAGCGAGCCTTCGGCGACAACGTTTCCACCGAAACGACCAGAGCCAGGCCCGAAGTCGTAGAGGCGATCCGCGGCCTCAAGTACCTCTCGATCATGCTCGACCAGAACAAGAGTATTCCCCAGTTCCTTCAACTTCTTCAAGGCTTCAATCAAACGTCCATTGTCTCTGGGGTGAAGTCCGATTGTTGGTTCGTCAAGAACATAAAGGACGCCAGTCAGGGCACGACCAATTTGACCTGCCAACCGAATTCGTTGTGATTCGCCTCCCGATAATGTCGGCATCCCGCGATCAAGCGTGAGGTAATGCAACCCGACATCGAGCAGAAAAGAGAGCCGATGCGTCGCTTCGTCGAGCAAGTCGCCAGCAATTTTTTTGTCACCGGCGTTCAACTTCAAAGAGTGCAGAAACTCCAGCACTTCATTAAGCGGCAGCTTACACAATTCCGGTAGCGTTTTGCCGTTCAATTGAACAGCGGCGGAGTCATCACGAATTCGATCTCCATTGCAGACCGAACAAGGTTTCTCACCAACCAAATCCTGAAACTTCGCCCGATACGAATACGAAACACGCGACGCCTCTTCAATCGTCGGATACAGCCCTTTGTATTGAATTGACAGTGATCGCTTGCTCCCGGGAAATTTCACTGAGAACCACTGCTCGCCGGTTCCATGCAAGAGCATACGCTGATGCCTGGGACTGAGTTGATACCACGGTTGATTGCGCGAAATTCCGAGCTGATCAGTAATCGTCGTCAAGACAGCCGCGAAGGCTGGATTTTCCTGCGGATTCGGCCATGCGGACACCGCTCCCTGATCGAGCGTGAGATGTGGATTCGCCACGATCACCGACTGGTCCGTCCCGGTTTCCGTCCCCAACCCTTCACATGCCGAACACCAGCCCAGCGGGCTGTTAAACGAGAAATTCTGAGGCGTCAGTTCTTCAAACGTCCGTGTCATCAACTCACTTCAGATAAGGGATCGGGCAAGATTGTGAGGAAAGAATAACGTTTGAAGGGTGAGAGTCACACTGAGTCTGTCTCTCACCCTTCAATCTCCATTCAGTCTCAGACTACACTCTCAGTGATAGAACTCATCTTCCCTGGCCCCTAGCCCCTCAACACTAGACCAAATGCCACGTCTCCTTTTCACCGTCCTGCTCTCGATACTTTGTCTTTGGATATCGAACCAACAGGCTGTTGCAAAAGATTCCACGGAACCGCTGCAATACAATCGTGACATCCGACCGATTCTTTCGGAGGCATGTTTCCGTTGTCATGGTGCGGACAAAAACAGTCGTGAGGCAGACTTACGCCTCGACGAGCGTGATGCCGTTGTGGGCGAAACTGGAATTATTGTTCCAGGGGATCCAAGCGTAAGTGATCTCATACTGCGGATCACATCGAACGATGAATCGGAACGGATGCCGCCACCGGAAGAGCATCGACAGTTATCGAAAAAGGAAATCACTCTGCTGCGGCGATGGATTACGGAAGGTGCCACCTACGAGAAACATTGGGCCTTTATTGCTCCACAACGCCTGACTCTTCCTAAAGTCAAAAACTCTGACTGGTCACGCAACGCAATAGATCACTTCGTTCTGAGCAAGCTCGAACAGGGAGGTTTGCAGCCATCCGCAGAAGCTGACAAAGCGACACTCATTCGCCGCGTGACGTTTGATTTGACTGGACTTCCACCAACGTTGGCAGAAGTCGATGCGTTTCTTGCAGACCTATCGCCGGGTGCGTACGAAAAAGTTGTCGACCGATTACTCACGTCGTCTCGCTTTGGCGAACACTTCGCCCGGTACTGGCTCGATGCCGCCCGGTATGCTGATACTGGTGGCTTCTTTACAGACGACGAACGGCAGATGTGGTTGTGGCGAGACTGGGTGATTAACGCTTTCAATTCCAATATGCCTTTTGACCAGTTTACGATAGAACAACTCGCAGGCGACCTGCTGCCGAAACCGACACAGGCACAACGCATCGCGACCGGATTCAACCGCAATCACATGACAACTCACGAAACCGGAGTCATCGACGAAGAATACCGCGTCGAGTATGTCGTGGACCGTCTGAAAACGACGTCAACAACATGGCTCGGCTTAACCGTCGGCTGCGCCCGTTGCCACGATCACAAGTACGATCCGATTTCGCAAAAAGAATTCTTCCAACTCTTCGCCTTCTTCAACAACGGCCCCATCAAAGGCAATACTGGCCGCGCTGGAAATGTTGGCCCAATTCTGAAAATCCCGTCAGCAAACTACGAAACGCGACTTCAAGAATTAAAGCAAGAAGCAGACAAAGCGAACGAGCAACTGAAACAAATCGAACCAGACCTTCAAGCCGCACTATTGACATGGGAAGAAAGCGCACTCGCTGAACTCCCTTCCATTCCCACTGATGGACTTGCCGTTGACTTCCCAATGGAGACGATCAACGAAATTGAAGATGACCCCAACGCCCCAACTCAGCAATCAAGGACGACTTCGCCCGGCGTAAAATTTTCCGAGGAAATGTTCGGCAGAGCCGCTCAGTTTGATGGCGACGCCGTGATTGAATCCCCAGACTGTCCGGACTTAGACCGGACTGACGCGTTCTCTTACGGTACCTGGTTCTATCAGACTTCCGGACTTCCAGCGTGTCTCATTTCAAAAAACGATGAAATCAAAAGCATGCGAGGTTTCGACTTGATGTTGCGAAAAGGCAAGGCCGTCGCGCACTTCATCAACACCTGGAACAGCAGTGCAATTCAGGTGATGACGACAACCTCGATCCCGAGAAATCAATGGCAACACTTGATGGTCACCTACGATGGGTCAAGCACTGCGGCAGGTGTAAAAATCTATCTCAACGGTGAAAGCCAACCACTCGAAGTCCGGCACGACACGTTGCAGGGAACAATCAAAGCCGAACAACCTCTGCGAATCGGTCGACGCAGCACAAGTGCAGCGTTCATCGGGTCCATTGACGAAGTTCGAATTTACGATAAGGAACTGACTGCCCATGAGATTCATCGATTAGCAACCAGTCAATTCGTCCAAGCGTTAGTGGGGACTCCGACCGAAAAGCGAACAGCCATCCAAAAGAAAATGCTGCGAGATCATTTTCTAAGATACCACGCACCAAGCAATTTCCAGCAAGCTCAGGCAAAGACAATTCAACTCGGTCAAAAAGTTCGGAAATTCAATTCCTCCGTCCCGACAACAATGGTCATGCAGGAAATGGTCAAGGCACGCGATACGTACTTGCTGGAGCGAGGGGAATATGATCAGCATGGTGAAAAAGTCATCGCCGGAGTCCCTGACAGTTTGCCCCCGCTAGCGGATTCAGCGCCACCAAATCGACTCGGGTTGGCTCAATGGTTAGTCAACCCAGCGCATCCGCTGACATCCCGCGTGATCGTCAATCGATTCTGGCAACAGCACTTCGGCACTGGAATCGTCAAGACAGTCGAAGACTTCGGAACCCAAGGAGAGTGGCCAAGCCATCCAGAATTGCTCGACTGGCTCGCCGTTGAATTCATTGAGAATGGTTGGGACGTCAAGCAGATACAACGACTGATTGTCACTTCGGCGACGTACCGACAATCGTCAAAGATGAATCAGACAGAAGGAAACATCCGGCAGATCGACCCTGGCAATCGATTGCTAGGCAGAGGTCCACGTTTTCGACTTGATGCCGAAGTGGTTCGAGACAATGCTCTCTCCATCAGCGGCTTACTGATAGAACGACTCGGGGGAGCGAGCGTAAAACCGTATCAACCTCAAGGGCTGTGGGCAGCTGTTTCTTACGATGGGAGTTTGACGTACCCACAAGATCACGGTGACGGGCTGTACCGCCGTAGCATGTACACATTCTGGAAACGCCAAAGCCCACCACCGGGAATGTTGGCGTTCGGCGCACCAACACGCGAAACCTGCACCGTCCGCCGACCACGCACGAACACGCCACTCCAGGCATTAACCTTGATGAACGACACAACCTATGTCGAAGCATCTCGTGTTTTAGCACAACGAATGCTGACAGAACCTGACGCTTCAACCCTGACCGCGCGTCTTCGTTTTGCATTCCGTTTGGCTACAGCAAGAGATCCCGAACCCGATGAATCAGAGCTCCTGCTCGGTATCTATCAAAAACAATTGACGCTGTACCAAAAGAACAAAGAAGCAGCGGAGAAGCTACTGCATGTCGGCGAATCGGAGAGCAACAAATCACTCGACACCGCCGAACATGCCGCCTGGACAACCGTTGCCAGTATCCTCTTAAACATGGACGAGACAGTTACGAAGAACTGATAAATCACACATGTGGCACAGACATTCCTGCCTTTAAAAAACAGTACTTTACACATCATGAACCAAGCCTCTGAACAGAGCACGATGCAGAATTCCAGAATCGCACGTCGGCAATTCTTCTCTCGTTCCGCGAACGGAATCGGGACTGTTGCGCTGTCATCGTTATTGAATCCACAACTCTTTGCCGACGCTCCAGGCAATAATTCAAATGGTGGAGAAACACATTTCCCACCGCGAGCGAAGCGAGTGATCTATCTCTTTATGCACGGTGGTCCATCGCAGATGGAACTTTTCGACTACAAGCCGTTACTCGCGAAAATGCAAGGACAGGAACTGCCTAGTTCAGTGCGTGGTGATCAACGTTTGACTGGCATGACATCGAACCAGAAATCGTTTCCGATTGCCGCTCCAGGGCAGTTCACTTTCCAGCAACATGGCGAGAGCGGCGCCTGGGTGAGCGACTTGATGCCGAACATGGCAAAGGTTGCGGACGATGTCTGTTTCATCAAATCAATCAATACCGAAGCAATTAATCACGATCCGGCAGTTACTCTGCTCCAAACCGGACACCAACAACCCGGACGTCCAAGTCTCGGTGCCTGGGCGAGCTATGGTATCGGCAGCGAAAACGCAAACTTGCCGGCGTTCACTGTGCTCATTTCCCAAGGCAGCGCCGCGCGGCCTGCCGATCCACTTTATGCAAGGTTATGGGGGACTGGCTTTTTGCCGTCGAGTCATCAGGGTGTGAACTTTCGCAAGAGTGGGGACCCGGTTCTTCATCTCTCGAACCCACCTGGCATCGATTCCGCAACGCGCCGCCGCTTGCTCGACGGTCTGGCGAAACTGAATCGCAAGTCGTTCCAATCCTATGGTGATCCAGAAATAGAGACGCGAATCGCACAATATGAACTGGCGTATCGGATGCAGACTTCCGTCCCGGAGCTGACCGATCTTTCCGGCGAGACGCAGGACACGTTTAACCTGTATGGCGATGATGCTCGCCAGCCAGGTACGTTCGCCGCGAACTGTCTGCTCGCTCGGCGTCTGGCAGAGCGTGGCACGCGGTTCATTCAGCTGTACCACCGTGGCTGGGATCAGCACTATAATTTACCCAGCGACATTCGACTTCAAAGCCGGGATGTCGACCAACCCTGCGCGGCGCTCATTTCAGACTTAAAACAACGCGGACTATTAGACGACACATTGATCGTCTGGGGAGGCGAATTTGGTCGCACCGTTTACAGCCAAGGGAAGCTCAGTTCTACCGACTACGGGCGTGATCATCACGGTCGCTGCTTCACGATGTGGATGGCTGGCGGCGGCATCAAGCCAGGTGTCAGTTACGGTCAGACCGATGACTTTTGCTACAACATCGTCGAGAACTCTGTTCACGTTCATGATTTGAATGCCACGATTCTGAACCGACTGGGCATCAACCACGAACGACTCACCTTCCGATTCCAAGGCCGCGAATTTCGGCTGACAGATGTCCATGGCGAAGCAATTCAAGAAATTCTTGCGTGAACTCACTGTACATGAGCAGTTGCTCTCAGAGGTGATAGACACGAAGGTGTTATCAAAGAAATCCAGGTATTTTCTCCAATCCACAGTTTTTCTGATTCGCCGGGAAGAATTCACGAAGGCGTTCGTTCTACCTGTTGAGGCGTCACTCAGGCGCGAAAACACACGAAACTCAACAGGAGGACAGAATGACTCGGTTACTGAAACGAATTGCACTTGTCACGATTTTTTCTACAGTCATCACGATGGGAACTGCCACTCAAGTGTCAGCAGGAAGTTACCCGTCTTGCTGTGCGTACAAGACGGTCATGACTTACGAATACGTAAAAAAACCGTGTGCTGCCTACATCACAAAATTCGATCACTGCGGGAAGCCGTACCGGGTCAGAGTGGTGACATACCGAACTGTTAAAATCGCTGTCCCAAAGCTGGTCAAGGTATGCTACTAACCCACACAACGCTCCGGACTGCTGGAACTGTTGAACGTAGCCTGACAGACCGCTACCTTGCACCAATGACCAGCAGTTTGGAGATCTCTGCAGAGAGTGACCAGGAGCTTTGGAGACGGGTCTTGGACGGAGACAACGACGCCTTCCAACAGCTCTACGAACGCTATGCGCGCCAAATTCTGGCGTTTCTGGAATCACGATCCTGGGGCCGATTGAGTGGCGAAGATCTAGCTCATGATGTCTGGCGACTTGCTCTGGAACGCAAAAACCAGTGCGACGGGAAAAATGTACGGGCCTGGCTTTTTCAAATTGCGCATCGCAGGCTCTACGATGCCAGCAAGTCTGCCGACCGAAAGTACGTCCGGAACGTTGGCGAGAATTTCGATCAGGCATCGACACATCTCGAACAAAACTCCGACGAAAAATTCGTCGCCATGCGAGAGTGTTTAGATGAACTGGGTGGAGACTTTGTCAAAGTCATTCGTCTGCGATTGGATGAAAAAAGTGATGACGAGATTGCCAAGGCAATGGGTATTGAGAAAAACTCTGTTTACTCTCGGGCAAGCCGTGGGCGAGACCAGGTGAAAGACTGTATCGAAAAGAAGCTCGCATGAAATCCGTTTTACTGGACATCCCGGACGATTCGCAGTTGTGGCCCAACTGGCTGGAGGAGCAGCTTATCGGACGACATCTCGGTGATCTCGTAGACCAGTTGCAATTGATCATACCGGAGAGTGATTCTCAGCAAACATTGGAAAGCCTGTGCGGACCGGAACTGAATTCTGTACTCGCCTCTGGCCTCTCCGCGTTAAGCGAGCAGCAGCTTCACCAATTACTGAAATCTCCAAAGTTGTTGCTCGAACTTCAAGAGAAAGTTTTTACCGATGGACTCGAATACTGGAAGACCGTTCCGATTACGGACGAACATCAGCAGCAAGTCAAAGTCGGTTGGTCCCGGCTGGGAGAACACCTGAATAAAAATGCCCCAAATGAACCGAAAACGCCACTGAAACAACAAACTACTAAACCGCGCCGAATACAGGCACGATTGCTGGGTACGATTGCTGCCTCCTTGCTTGTGGGTTTCCTCTTTTGGTTATCCAGCCCCGGTCCGTCTGGAACATCTGATTGGGGATTTAACCGTCCTGGAGCACTGGCTGCAGAAATCCCGGAGGAAGAATACTTCAATGAACTTGCAGATGCTGCTGGGGAGTGGTTCAATGAACGACCAGAAACAAATGGAGCTTTAGCAACGCGACTTCAGCAGTTCAGCGATGGTTGCCAGACACTCATCGACGCAAGGCATTCACAACTCAGCGACGAAGATCGAGCCTGGCTCATTGAACGATGCGGAGTTTGGAAAGGTCAAATTGACACTCAACTTGCTGAATTGAACTCTGGTCAGAAACCGTTCGAGCAAGTTCGCACCAAAGCGGACGAGACCGTGAAAAAATTGAGTACCGCACTGAAAGAACGATCACAACAAGCATAGTACAACAGTCGTTAATAGAAACGTTACTGCGGGTAAGAGAAGATGAATCGACCAAAAGGTGATTTACCAACTGTCGGAGGTGCTGCCGGGCGAATGTCGTCAGGTATGATGATCCAGCACTACAAAATCGATCAGCAATTGGGCCGAGGAGGGATGGGCGAGGTCTGGAAAGCACACGATACCGTCGGTGACCGGTCGGTTGTGATCAAAGTGCTACCGCCGGAGCTTCAAGGATCTCAGGTCGAGTTGGCTCGGATCAAGGAAACGTTTCAGCGAGTCCATGGCCTACACCATCAACACATCTGCCCGACCTACAGTCTTGGTCAAGACAGCGGCATCGGCTATTTTCTGGTAATGAAATTCATTGATGGCATTGAGCTGCGGCAATATCTCAAAGACAAAAAGAAAGTCTCGTTCGATGAAATGTGTAAGCTCCTCGAACCGATTGCATTGGCGCTCGATTACTCACATAGCCAAAAAGTCATTCACCGTGATGTGAAGACCGAGAACATCATGGTTTCTCGAGACGGATCGAATCCGCAGTTGGTCGACTTCGGAGTCGCTTCTGAAATTCGCACGAGCATGTCGCGTGTCAGTAACTTCAAAATGGAAGTCAGCGGAACACGACCATACATGGCTCCGGAGCAGTGGAAAGGGGACTATCAAGACGGCAAAAGCGATCAATACGCACTCGGAGTTGTCGTTTACGAATTGTTGACTGGTCGACTCCCGTTCTCTTCGGAGGACTCTGGAGTCTTGCGGCAGTGCGTCCTCAATGACAAGCCAGCCACAATTGCAGGACAACCGAACCATGTGAACGCAGCACTACAAAAAGCGCTCAGCAAGCAACGCGACGCCCGCTTCAATTCCGGCGCTGAATTCTTCTCGGCAATGCGCCAGCAATCAAATTCCTCACTCGGTCAGAGATTCCAGAAATCGGCTCCGATTCCGCGGAATAACCATCCAATCCCTAGTACCGGAAAACAGGGTGGCTCAGGCACACACAAACTTCCCAACTCAACCACGCCACCGCCTCCACCGCGAAAATCTGATACCTGGATTCAGCAATTCATGAGATCCACCGAGCGGAAGATGAATGTCCCTCAGGAAAAAAGAACGATATTCTGGACTGCGAGCAGTGCTGTGACTCTGGCCCTAATCATCTTGATTGCGATGTACTTCGGAGGAGCATTCAGCGGTCGAACTTACAACATCGGAATAAAGTCTCGGCCTGCTCCCGTTCATCTCGCTACGGCGACAGGTGAAACAATACACAGTGCGGACGGCACTCAACAGTTTCTCGAAAGTTCGTGAGGCTGCGAGCGAAATCTCGAACAGGAATTTCCGACTCTCCACCGTTCCGCTAGTTTCGGACATAGCACTTCGGGAGTGAACCTTCAATGCGACTTATCCCGCTCGCTGAAAGATCAGTGTCTGTGAGATACAACCGCTTCAGTTGTTTTAACTGAACGAGCAGGCTGATGACTCGATCAGTCACGGGCTGCGACGAGAGATCCAACGCCTCCAGATGCGGTAAGCCGGCGAGATAGGCGAGATCCTCATCTGCAATCTCCCGGTTATGCTTAAATTCGAGAGCGACCGCTCTCGGGTGCATGTGAACTGATTTCCCGCAGTGGGGGCAGTCGTAAAGGAACTTTGGTTTGTCTGCTGGTCGCTTTGAGATCGTCTGGCAAATCGAACACTGAAAAGATGCATCGTACTCTAACTTGATGCGCCCACCCGCCTCCTCGAAGGCTTCAATCGCTTCAACTTGCTGCTCTTCAGGATCAGTGGTCTCGAACTCGACTGCACGTATCGGAGAGGAATCAAGTTCTGGTTTTTCTTCTTCGCTAGAAGAATTTTGCTGAGAGGGCCGACACCCCAGTGACAGGCTCAGCAAGATGCAAAGCCCTAGAAAAATTCGGTAGCCTGAGAATGTTTGCACGTTTTTTGAGTTTCCTATAGATTGGAGATGCACCAGAACAACCTGGGATCAGTTTTGGAGTGCTGCCAACTGAAGCGTTACGTTACTTCACCCACTTGACGGATTTCACATGCTTGTCAATCTCATCCCTGAACTGTTTCATCCGTTGTGCATAATAGACTCCGGGTTCACCGGTGGCCTGGGTGACCGACCAGGTGTTAATCCCATAGACAATTCCATTCACGTCAATAAGAGGCCCACCTGAATACCCACCAGAGATTTCAACATCGTGTTGTAGGACATCACCAGTTCCCGGTTTATACGCAATTCGACTCACACTCCCTTTGTTTTGAGAGTGCTCCTTTTCTTCCTCTTCGAACTTCTGTGAGATCTTCCCTTCTATCTCTTCCCTGACTTTCTTGAATCCCTGTTCAAGGGCAGTGAGTGCTCTTCTTGCAGCTCCGGGAAAGCCAATAGCGATGACTGTTTCACTTTTAGGAACCTCTCGTCCATTTGAAACACGAAACATCGCTTGCTGCGTTCTATCTAATTTCAAAATCGCGAGATCGAACTGATCGCTGACATGTACGATTTTTGCTTTGTGTAACTCTTTATTCACGAAAACGTAAACCGTCGGCACTAAATCTTCATACTGAAATCGTTCACGTACTTCTTCAATAAGATTTTTTGCTAGATGGAATTTATATGCGTCTTCAATGACATGACGATTCGTGAGTGCGTAGCCATCTTTGGTGACCATGAAGCAAGTGCCGGTTGTTCCTAACTCCAAAAATCGAGTCCAACCGGCATCATGGAGTTTCGTCTTTCGACTCCAGGCAAATGGACCGGCAGGCAAGTTCTCATACGTTCCACTGGGCAATTTCGCAAAAACATTCACTAGATGAGTAATTGATTCAGTAGGTTGTATTTCCGAATATTTCGTTACACGCCTCGTTTTATCTAAGGAGTTTTCTCTATAAAACTCAACCTTTTCTTCCTTTCGATACAATTTCCCTGGAATCTGTTGCTCTTTGACGATGTATTCATCGAGACTGGTGCCGTCATGTTTCACTGAAGCGACTGCACACACCACCATCCCGACCGCATCTTTGATCGGAGCCTCCGCGTCTCCAAGTTCTAGACTGACAATATAGCCATTAGCATCAATCGCAGTCGTGACTGTCGTAGTTGTTTCTCCCTCACTGATTTCTGTAATCCCTTTGTTTCCATAATAAGAATACGCCCCAAACCCACCACCACCAACGACCAGAAGTATCAGTGTCGTAACGAAAAATTTTCCCCAAAAACCAGAAGAAGATCGAGACGTGGAAGTCACATTCTCGCGCTCCGGAACTGCCTCGCCGATTGAACTTTGTAATTCAGGTATTGAATTCGCCGGTTCCCAGTTTGGCATGCCTTCTCGCCAGACGTCATCTGTTGGCTTGAGTTGTCCGGTGCTGATCATTTGCAGCAGGACCATTGTGGGAACGGGTCCGTCATTCTGACCATTGAGCGTGAAATGCCACTGATGCTGGCTTTCTGGACTTGGTTCAGCTTCGACCGATTCCGGTGACGCGGACTCCGTTTCGTGGCTTTCTCCCATTGTTGTCGACTGGGATTCTTCTGGAAATAGCTCTGAAACTTCGCTAGCAGGAACCCAATCTCGGCGATCCATCGAAATATCATTCGAGCGTCCGAGCTTTCCTCGCGAGCGTAGCGATTGAAGCTGCTTCATCTCGAACGGACCGAGAACTTTTCCTCGGATTCGTAAATAATACTTATCAGCCATAATGGCGCCTGTAACTCTGATACTAACCTGGAATGAAATTATTCACTGATTGTTGGAGCCGCCTGCCCACGACCAACATTCTGTTGAAGAAAGCCGAACACCGGCGTTCCTTGAATCTGGACAGTTTGAGGAATTGACGAGTCAAGTTGAAGTTCCTGCCATCCATTTTGAGTCTGTACACCCTGCCCCGCCTTGAATGTCCCGACTTGTTGCCAGGATGGTTTCTTCGGATCGGAGATGTCGATCACCCTCAGAGAAGAACCAGCGGACGAAGCGCGATTCGTACGGCACACCCACTTTCCAGACTCTGCCTTGAAGAGCCAGCCAACCAGGGCAACTCTTTGAGAGAATTTCTTACGAAGCACTGCCGTCTCATCACCGATCTGCTGGGCGACTTCGTCTGATGTCAAAGAACCAATGCGGTTGAGGACCCTGCCCGCTTTCTCTCGCTCCTCGGCTGCACTTTTATTCTCGGGGTCCATCCAAGGCGTCGTCGTATCGACCCGAGCCGACACTAACTGATCCACTGATCGCTTCAAGGTCTCTTTTAAGGGAACACTCCCTTCAGAAGCAGTCTCTAAAACACGTTGAAGCATCGTGTACTGAAGCACTTCATCAATTCCCTTCTTTCCTCGGATGCCCTCGGCCGTATTTGTCCAAAAACTATCCCAATCTTCAATCTGCGGAACATCCAATTTCGGCAGCAGAGAACTGGCAATTTCTGCTTGCGGGGAGAGAATCGCCTTCTGTCGCTTGAGATTTTTTTTATACAAGATCTGATTAGGTTTCGTCTCGCCATCAAATCCAACGTAATACGTCACACTCAAGAAGTTTTGGCTAGACGGCTTCACTTGTGCACTCATGTAGTACTTTTCTTTTCCATCGAGCGATTCGAGCATCATTGAACCATCTATCAGTTCATCCCCGAAAAGTTTCTTTAAATCTCCTTGTAATTCCGACCGCTTAACAATGGAATTCAAATACGCTTCGTATTCGTTGACCAAATCTGCGTGTACAAATTCAGGATGCTCTTTGAGAAGAGCCTTAACATGTATTAACCGTTGCGAAACTGCGTTTGGCGACTTCGGAAGCACGTCAGAAGCTTGAGCCACCAATCTCTGCCAGTCACTAACAACCTCCACTTGGTCGAATGCTTTCAACACAGCAGAGAAATTTTTCGAGAGTGGATGTCCAGGCCACTTTTCTGAGAACAGAGTCAGATTGTCCTTAAACGATTTTAGATCTTTAGGCGTTGTTGAACTACTGAATTGAATCGGAAAAATGCGAGTCATCTCACTCAGCAAGGCTGCTTGCTCCACCGATTCTGCATGCAGAAGCTGCAGCCTCTGCAAGGAATTCTTCCATCTTTCAACGGATTCCGCGTGATCTTTCAATTCCTTTGGGAACTTCTCGGTCTCAATGACCAATGATGCCAGCGAACTTGACAGCGTTTGATATGTCGCTTGCTTGTCATCATCCCAAGGCACGTTCGAAGCCAGAGCTTCGAAGGGGAGGTACTCTGATTGAAACTGATCCAGCTTCTCCTTGAAGTCCGCCTCGATCTCCGTTCTCATCCTGCTGAAGCTGGCAACAACTTCACTACGCACAAGCAGTAATTCTTTCAGTTCAGCGCCAGGACGGGAAAGGCTTTCCGCTTCTGCTAAATATCGATCTGCTTCACCGAGAGTTTTCGAATTTTTCGCACTCGCAAGTTTTCTCCCTCGATCAATTTGGCGCTGGGCGTCTTTCTCCTGCTTCCCTTGAATGTCTTTCACCAGTTGCCGGACATCTGGCGCATCTGCAAACTGTGGGTGCTGTCCGACCAAATCTAAGGCGTCGCGAAATTTCCCATCGTCGACCAACTCTGCGACTTCAGTCATCATCGTTTCGCGTTGTTTGGCCCGTCCCTGACTTGCTGCTGCAAACCAAAAAACTCCCCCAAGCACAATAATAGCAGCCGCAAATATCCCAACGCGGCGGTACTTATTGAATGCAGCACGCTTGCGAAGATGTTGGACTCGTTCGTGATATTGCTGCGTCGTTTCATCGGGAATGGGACGCCCACATGAAACAACGTTTGTGTAAAGTTGTTCAAGTTCCGGGATACTTTCACTTGCCCAGTTCGCCGATTGCAATAAGCTTAGCCGAGAAGTGAATTCCGCATCATTCGCCAGACGCGTTTCTTCTTCTGCAAGCTGTGCAAAAATGGGTTGAACACGAGCATTGAGTTCATCGTCCGGACTGAGTCGCGCTTTCGGAGCAATCGTATTCCATTCACTCCGCAATGTTTGCATCCGCGCAAAATCACCCGCATCTGAAGCACCAATGATTTCGTTCCCTAACCGATCAAGTTCTTTAGCAGAGAGTTTTTTAATCGCAACTGCGGCAATTCTACGGACGGAAGCTAACAATTCTTCTGGGGGAAATTCATGCCATTTATCAGAACGCATTTCATCGACGAGAAGATTGATTTTCCGAAGGTCGCCAGAACTTGCTGCGTCGCGAACTTCTGTCTCGATTTGCTCGTGCCGTATCTTTTCAAAGGCGTGTAAGTCTGTTTCCCAATGAAGCGACAAGTTGTCTTTCGCGGCCAGTTGACGAAGGACTTGGATACGATCAGGCAACGGCGCCATACTCAACGACAGAAGTCGATGCTGGTCCAGCAGCTCTTCGAGCGGTTGATGCTCGGAATACGCTTCTTCCAATGCCCGAACAACTTCGCTCAACACTCCTGTCGGGGGACCCAAGTCGTACATCAGAGAGACCCCGACCCATTCCTCAAGGTCCGGGAAGTCAAGCACGTAGACCATCTCCAAAAGAGTTGGAGACATATCAGCTTCCTGAATCGCTTCCGAACGGAGATCCTTACGGAGGAACTCGCCACATCGCTGCAAGCGCGCGTTCACCTCACTACAGCAAACATTATACTTCTGCGACAGGTCGGCTAAACGATCATTCAATTGTCGATCATCGGAATCGAGAAACAGTCGAATCTCGTTGACGACCTCCTGGCAATTGTACTTCACCCCGCAACTCCCCGCTAAAACTTCTAACGTAGACAAACTTCCTACAATGAACAACGACAAACTGGCGCCATTCTTCCGGTAAGTTTCTTAAGTTGTCGACAAAATTTGCACGGCTATTCCTTCAGATTGACAACATCAACTTCCCGAACCACTCCATCCTGACCTCTGACTTCATAATACAACCGAATCGACTTAAACGGGACCCCATCATCCAAAGTACGTTTTACTTTGGACCATTCTTCGAAACGTGCAAAGTGAGACTTGATTGCTTCATCATAAATCTTTTTTGCTTGTCCCAAATTTTCCTTTTGAATTCCTTCCTGCAGCTTGTCCCAAATCTCCTCTGCTGTGGATTTGAGAGCATTTGGCTCCTCTGAAATATCCACTTTCTTCTGGAGTCTCTCACAAAATAATTCGCGGTGATTCAAATCCCGAAAGTTGACCAGATCTCGATAGATTTTGTCATCAATTTCAGTTTCCCATTCCCCAAGAGTTGACTTGAAGTGAATCAACTTCGCATCAATTCCTGGATGAGGATTCTCCTTCAAGTCATTCACAAAATGAGACGTCAATTCCAATACTGGAAACTTGGTTCTCTGGGGATTTGCAGAGTCTGCAATTTGTTCTTGAATATATTTTTCCAGTTCAAGACACTGAAAATGCAATTTCTCTGAAACTTCTATGGATCGTGACTCATCCGTTTTTTCTTTGTCTTTAACACTCATAACTTCGACAGGCTCGAACAGAAGAGCTTCGAGTCCTTTAATCCCGAAGTTTATCTTAATATCAGCAGCATGTAACCGAGGAAAATCCCCCGAGTACTTGGCTGCGTTGGAAGACAAATTCCACTGACTTGTAAACTCACTCTCTTCTCCTTCCTCCATCGGCGACGGCTTCGCGAAGAGAAACGATTTTTTAGAAGTCGCCAGTTCAACAACACTCCATTCGACAAGTGCTTTTTGAGCCGGCTCGGCGTCTTTCCAACTCCAGACGATTTCTTGAGTCTCCGAATCCCAATGAATCGTGGCAACTTCAACTTTTACAATCTTACCTCCGAGTCCTGGCTTCTCAATTGTGACCGATAATTTACCATCAACGTCACTGGCATGAATTTTTTCCGCCGACTCAACTGGAGGGTGGAAGAATAACCGAACGGCGGCCTTAACTTGTTCACCTGATGGTAATTTTGTCCGTTCTTCATTTGACCCGTTCGACTTCACGATGGACGAATTCGACTTATTCTTCGGTGTCAACTGCACACGATTAAATTTCAATTTAACATTGGCAAGTCGGCTTGGAATTGATTTCGAAGATTTAGGATTTTCCTCTTTCCTCTCTGGCTTATCGGACTCCTCTTCAACTACGACCGGCACGTCGTCTTTATTCTCCATTCGCTTTGGTGTGTCAGGCTTTGGACGATCGACGAACGGTGGCGGGTTAAAGCGCCCGGTTGAGTCCTGGGGGAGAACCCCGTCGCTGGGACGTTCTCCTGAACCTTCGGAACTCTCGTCCGATCCTTCCAGAGAATCATTTTGTGTGCCGCCTTGAGTGGGATCGGCAAGTGGCTGCGTCACAGCAACACTCGGTCCCTGTTCAAGAGCCTCTTGATTGAGCATGACAAATGCCCCGATTCCGACGAGCAACACGACCAATCCAGAACCAGCCCCAATGAAGACTGACTGCATACTCCCCTTGGGTTTAGCTGCTTCAACTCGCGGTCGCGGTGGTGGCATGGGAGGTAGCACTGGAAAGCCAGAAGACGGCGGCACATTCAGTTCTTTGGGTACCGGATCTTTCTCTCGACTCGCACGATGTTCAATGAATTTTTCATGCTCTTCGAATGCTTCAAAATCAGTGAAATCAACAACAGGGGACGCCTCAGATTGAGTGACGTTTGTTGCCCTGGGAATCGATGGAGCGGCACCTGTTTTCTTCTTTGGTGGCGACGGTACCGCTGGCAACACTCCCTCACGTGCTGCCGTGACGAGCGGTCCTCCGACTGCTTTGGGCATCGGTGAGCAGAGGTCGATCCTCAAACCACTTGTGGAACGCTGACTCGCTTGCCATTCGGCGGAGTCCTTCAAGACACATCGCCAAAGGCATTGCACATTACTCGGAAGATTTCCGTAGTAGGTACTGAACGTCACTTCCCAGCGTTTCTCAACTGGAATTAAACTCAACGCTTCAGAGATGAGAGGAAGCGGATCAATCCCCGGTTCAAAGGTCAGATAAACTGCTTGTTTCGGGTTCTGAAGAAACGCTTCCGCAAGGACTCCTGCCCAGCCTGCATCACCTGTCAGAAGTTTCGTTTCCTCACAGATACGAATCGCCCGATCTCCTTGTGGAACTTTCAGCCCAGCAGGTACACGCGTTGGACTCCCTGACCATTGCGTTCGCATCAAATCCGGTCGTTGCAGAAGCCAGCTTGGCCCGCCTGCTGGACGTTCATTCGGGAGAACAGCGCGATGGTCTGCGAGCTTGTTATTTCTATTTGTGTAATCGATGCCATAGTCGGCAACGCGAGAAACGACGCTATATTCCTGTCCTTGCAAATCCAGAACGACGTGCGAAAAAGCAACCGGGTTCAAATTGTTCTTTTCGTGTTCCGGAGGGAACACAGGCCGGTAGCCACTGAGAGCTTCGAGCCGGTCCATCAAATCACGAGGCATGTCCTCTGAACAGAGAACAGTACAAAACCCTCGACTCAGAGGTTTCAGCCCTTTGGGTGCCGATGTGTAAAGTAATTCGTAACTCACAGTATCCCCGCTCGAGTTTTCGTCTGTTCGAAGGTGTGAATGAATTTAACCTTTTCGTTTTGCAACGGGGATCAGTCCTGGGCAGGTTCTGTGCATGGCATACAGATAGGGAATTGTCACCCAAAACGGGATTGCATCTGCCGGACGCATGATTTCTCGCTGATCGCTGTCACGTACTGTCACTCGCCAACCAACCGCGCTGACTGGAATGTAAATGACTTCCTCACAAAAACCTTCCGCAGCAGTAACAATTTCTGGAGTAATATTGAGCAAGAGTTTTCGAATTCGTTGAGACTGTTGTTCAATTTTATCCACTTCAAGACCGGACATTGTCTGATACCCTTGCCCATCTGCATTGGGGATTTTGACCTGTCGAAGCGGCTCTTCAAGGTCGGCATCTGCAACAAAGTTTGACCAGGAATCAAACTTTGTGACAATGACGATGAGCGGCTGTTTATGTTTTTGATCAGACCTGAGACCAGCATAACGACGAATCCGTGCAGCGGCTTCCTGAAGAATCGCCTCTTGCCGCATCGTTTCCTGGCCTTCCCTGTTTTTGCTTGTGATCTGGCAATGGTTCCGCCAGCGAGCGTCTTGAGTTGGATCAAAGAGAAACATCAACGCGCTGGACTTCGCCAAATGCCGAGTCACAGCCCGCCCAGGGGTATCCATCCCCGGTTGAAAATCTTCACCTGCGTTGTCGTAGAGACAAACAGTCCGCTTGAGCGCGGACCGTAACCGCTTTCCATATGCCGGGTGCTCAGGCAATGGTCTTTGCGTGAAGAGAAATGGGCGTAAGTAAGTCACAGAATGAGAATCGAAATTCACATTATTGTAATGCGTTTTCCCTTCTTCTGCGTCAGTTTTCAGAATCAACTGATTCATCGGAACAGCTTCACTTGCCTGCTGATTGACAAAAAGTGTTTCTTCGTGCTCGTTCAGCTTATGATTCAGAATTGGGTCGGCATCAGAAAAATTGACGCCGAACTTGAGCGTTAAATTTCTACGAAGCTCCCAGGTCATTGCTGCGAGAAAGTAAGACTTTCCACTCCCAGGCGCTCCGAAAGTTGAAAGAAACAATGGAGCCATTTCCAACATTGTTCGAGGAATTTCGAGATGGCACTCCGGGCAGGCAATGATCTGCGTCGGATACCCTTTGACGTCGAGCGCTTCTCCAGCGACATTGAATCGCGTCGGCAGAAACCGGCGATACTCTTCGGGGCCAAGTTTTGGATCACCCATCAAGCTACCATGCTTGGCAACCCAAAGAAGTCTTGCAGGTGCAGATTGGCTCCAGCAGTGCGGACAAGTCACCTGACTTAACAGTCCCAGGCGAGCCGCCAAAGTACCGCGATTATTATGATTGACCATATCCCAAAGCTCTTTATTGACATTTCTTTTGAAGCGACGAATTGTCTCACTCTTTGAGAACACAGTTTACAAGAGTTCCCCGCTTGCGTCTCGCGTTCATCCTCAATCTCTTTCGTAGTCCGTCCCTATTGCCGAACGGCGATACCCACTCAAACTCTTGTCACGTCCGCTGTCACAGAAAATGCAGCGGATCGTCCCAGCCCCGTTGCACGTCGAACATTTCTTTGACGCAGGAGTTGGAGTGTTGATAACACGACCATCACGAGCCTTTCGAGTCACAATCTTTGTGTAAGGGATCACTCCATTTTTGCAATCATTGCGTGGACAACGTACACGGGCAATTCCATTGCAATGCGTACAAGTCATGTCCTCAAGATAATTTCCGGTCGCTTGAAAATCGTTCGCAGCCAAGTCACCCAGTCCGAATGAAACATCCCGCATCATTGCTTGGACAAGGACTATGGAATCCTGAATTTTCCCTTTGGTGAATGATGCCTGATTCGGTTCCACGGTCATTGGTCCAAGATGCTTTTCGACCATTCTCTCGATCGAAGCAGCCGGCACAGCGTAAGAATATCCTTCACGACCGTTCAAAGAAATTGCTCCGGTAGAAGAGACCGGTCTGGTGAGCATCGCAGCCATTTCTCCGGTTGCAGAACTGGCGACCCCACCAACAAAATCGTTGACATCCGGAACACTGAACACCAATTGCTGTTGTCCTGCTAGCGGGGACTGTCCCAGTGGCTTAGCCGGAACGGTCACGGGTGCCTGAGAATTCATTCGAGAACGGTACCCTGCCACATTCAGATTCAATCCAGGCTCAGGAAGGGCACGCGAAGAGACCACCGGCCTGACTGGCAAGTTCGGAACATGCAGCAAAACAACATCGCCCGATACAACCAGCAATTCAGCAGAATAGGGTTTGTTATTCATGGCGATTTGAATCTGATGAGTCCGACCGAGTTTGTTATCATCAATGATGTAACGACTAGTGACAACATACCCTGGTCGAACAACAACACCACTCCCTCGGTTGCGTTCGAACATTCGTTGTTCCTTTTTTTGAACGCTGGGAGCGAAAGTCCCGACATCTTTTGTCACCAAGGGCATATAGAGCCAACCGACCCCACTATTGTGCTTCGGTGCACCAGCAAGTTGAGTTGCCTGGTAAAGATCAAGGTGTTTTTCCTTGAAAACACCGAGAACGAGTTTCCGGTTTCCGTTAATTTCTTGATCGCAATCATGGAGAATGCGTCCCAGGTTTTGACTGAGTTCGGGAGTCGTAGGAGCAAGCTCGACAGCCCGTTTCCAGTGAGCAAACGCGTCAGCATATTCACCAACCTTAAATTCACTTAAAGCAAGGTTATTCAGCAAGCTGACATTTTCAGAATCTCTGTTAAAAGCGATTCGAAAATGCTTCTGAGCCTCTCTCGGATCGTTGAATCCGATCATGGAATTAAACATTCCCAGAAGGTAATCCGCACGCACACTATTCATGTCATTCCGACTAGCGGATTTCAATGACCTCGCCGCCTTGTCAAATTCTTGTCGACTAATGTACCCAATGGCTTGTTCAAGGAGATGTTGTCCTTTGAGTTCTGCATCTGTGACTTTTTCAGGTTCCACCCATTTCAGGCCATAACGAACGAGTCCGTCCTTGGCCTTTGCTTTCCAGTTGAGTTGATGTTGTTCAAACAGTTTTTTTTCATCTCCGCTTAGCGTAAAAAAGGAGGCGAACTCCACGTACATTTCACTCGCCTCTTCAGCCGTCTTCGCACGCTTCGCCTGTTTCTCGAGAGCGTCAATCAAAGCCTTGGTTGCAGGTTGTTGCGCTTGCGGTAAACTTGAAAGTTCCACCGAAACTGGTAGCTCGTCAACGACTGGCTGCGGTGGACTTTTCATCGGCGTTGGGCCGACCGTCGGTATCGGCGCAGTTGGCGTCGGTACAGTCGGCATCGGAGTAGTAGCAGGATGGTCTAATTTGTTTTTTTCGGGCTTAAGATCACTGGGATCTGCTTTCGCAAGGAGTGCTTCAATCGGTTTGTCTGTATCTTCCTCTGTCTCTGAATCAGAAGACTGTGGGCTTTCTTTTTCGACCGGCTCTTCACGACCAAGTTTTGCAAGTGCACTGGCAAGCATCTCCTCGGCCTGTGCTCGCTCAGTTGCGGAAGAGTTTTTCAGTGCTTCGACTAGAGTTGACTCCACTTTTTCATAGTAACGATTCTCGTAATAAATCTTCGCAACCTCGACTTGATGTTGCAGTTCTTCATTTGCCTTTTCGACAGCACTTGAATCTTCTGGAACTGATGACCCTGGAGATGAACACCCGGGATAGAGAATCATTCCTAGGCAACCAAAAAACAAAATCACCCGGGCTTGACGTAAGCGGTGAGCCAACTTCTCCGGCCGAAAGCAAAAACTTTCCCTGGTCGAGAATTGACTCACCCAGGAAGTGCAATGTTTAGAGAGTGTTGAAAACGCCACGTTCGCCCGCATAACAATTACCCCGCAATTTCATTGACAAATTCGACATCTCAATATGAGCTGTCTATTCAGTAACATTAAACAAAATTCTCATCACCCTTTACAAGGGATCAATAAGCAGTTTAGAAGATGTTCTGGTGATTCACTGTATAAATCCCAACAACATGACCAATAGAACGAATGACCAGAGCGATTCTTCCCAAAAATGTCATAAAATTATTGTTGCTGTCTACTCTGTCGTTTGACTTGATCGACGGTAAATTTGAATCAAGTTTTGAAAGGTAAGGGTTTGGAGAATTCAACGACGTGTCCTGCCTGTGGAACAGATGTTCGAACCGTTGACCAGTTCTGTCTCGAATGTGGGTCGCCGCTGACCCACGCGCCGAAACTTTCGACTCCGCCACGGTTACAATTGAATCTGAGCAATCAAATCTGGGCCGGTCAGAGATCCGTTCTCGTCGGACGATTGTGCAATCAGAATGACGCTCCTTGGGATGGGGAACTGGAAATCGTAGGCCGGGGATTGACCTCTAGCCGTTCTTTTCGAGTCAGTCTGAAACCAGAGTCTCTCGCTCAGTTCGACTTCGAATTCCTCCCGGAAATTCCCGGGAGCTATTCAATGAAAATTTCCGCCACACCGAATGAAGGTACCGCGTACGAGGCACAAATCGTCATCGACGTTCCTGAGATTTCTGGCCCAACGATTGTCAATGTCACAGACGCCAGACACAACGAAGCCAAATTTATAGTCGGTCAAGAAAGCAACATCGAAGTCAATGTCCCCCAGCAAGCCGAAGTTCAATCTGGCCTTCGCGCTGAAAATTTCGTCGACATCGACTGGCAAACCTCTTCTCAGAGTCTGGCAATTGAAGTCCTCTCTTCCGTCATTAAAGAACCGACCGGGCCATATCAAAATCCACAACGGTTTCGTGCTGATCAAATCTCATTGTGCATTCACGAAAGTGCTTGTGAGCGAAATATTTGTCTGCACGCAAAACAAGTTGTCACCCTGGGAAAACAGTCTGAGAACGATATTGTGCTGAGGCTCTTACCGGAGAGTCCAGAAAATGACGCGGCCTGGGCACGCATTAGCCGTTCACATGCGGAAATTGAGTTCACCGACAAGGGAGCAATCTGGAGAAACCTGCAATGCAGCAATGGTACGTTCATTGACGAGCAACTCACCGAAGCTGACGAATTTTTGCTCATGCGAAGCGGAATGGTTTTCAGCCCGGCAAACGTACTTGAATTAAAGGTTGAGACGTTTGCCGAAGATCGAATTGCTGGAGACACTGTACCGTATCAACGTTTTGCAACACGCCATTTGGACGCAACTCTCCCAGAGACGCTCGGTCAACATCAAGGTTTACGAATCGTGCGGACAGGAAACCTTGAAAACGAAGAGTACGTTGTCATGCAACGCTGCGTTTCCATTGGTTCGAGTCGTCTCTGCACAATCCAACTCGCTGGCAGCGATGTTCGCCCAGTTCATGCTCAACTTCTTTGGATCGGAGAGACTTTCTGGATCGAATCTCTCCATGAAGCAGAACCGATTCTTGTCAAAGGAACGAGCTTGTCAGTGAATCAACTCTTCCCACTCTCGCCTGGTACAACGTTGACAATCGGCAGCACAGAAATCTCTGTCGGCCAGCATCATCAACTTCATGTGGAAGATTAAGTACCTCGCCCACACCACCGATTCCCGAGCGTGCAATGGCCGGGAGGCCCCGGCCCTACTGTTGAGTTAAAAAACCGCAGTGATCACTTCAATCGGAACCCACACTTTCCGCAGAACCGCGAGCCGTCCGGAGAGGACTCAGTACACTGCGGGCAAGGCGCGTCTGTACTTTCACCGGCATCGCTTGCCGGGTGATTCCCTCGTGACTGTACTCGTGCAACATCAACGTCCCGACCAGTGTTCATTGCTGTGCTGAGCAAATTCTCGAGCGTCTTGGCATGGTCGGCTTGAACGTTCTTGAGATCCTGATTCGCTTGCTGACCTTGGTCGAGCATTCGCTCATAGAACTTTTCCATCTGTGCCGTAGCTTCTCCGCTGCCAGCAGATCGAAATTTTTCCGCAAACGCCTTGGCAACTTCAGGAGAATTTGAAGCAGCCCGAGCGAGAATTTGCTCCTCAGTAAGTCCTCGCAAAGCTTCAGTTTCTTTGAGTGACGTTAGCAATTTTGCCTGTTCAACCGAAGCTGATGCAATCAGTGCCTCACTGCCCAGTGTATTGAGCTTCTCCAGCCTTTCCATTTCCAGGGTATGGTCTGTTTGAACACGAGAGGCGCGGACTTCTTCTTCAACTTGTTGTTGCCGCAATCCTCGATCAACATCATCGTCAGCAGACTTGGACTTCACCTGCTGATGCTCTCGCATCAACCGCATCGCCAAATCCGCTTCTTGCTGTTCCTGTTCAGCCGCTTGCTGAGCGGAGACTTTCACTTGACGAGCCTTTTCATCAAACGAGACGCCTTCTTGTTTGAGCGATTGTTGATGTTTGAGATCCTCCTGTCGCAGTTCGGCCTGTTGGACCTCCTCGACGGCCTGTAAATTGTGTTGCCGTTTCTGATCGTCAAGCTGATGCTCGGCGGCTTGTTTTTCATTGAGTAGTTTTTCTTGTTCAGAAAGTTGAATCCGCTTTGCCCGTAATGTCCGGACTTTCTGTTGATGCCGCCTCGCTGCTTCCTCGTCCTGTTGCTGATTCTCAGACGTTCGAGTTGCATCCTGAATTTGTTTTTGGCGTTCAACATCACTCAGCGTCGCTTGATGTTTCACATCTTTGAGTTCTTCTTCGGAACGCAATTTGAGTTCTTCCTCAATCTGTTGCGACTGAACTTCACGTTCATTCTTTGCCCGAACTCCATCGAGGTGATCCTCGTTGAGCAGCTGTCGGTCTCGTGCGTTGATCTCGTTTTGTCGTTCTGACAAATCCAGTTGCTGTGCGTCTTGCTCCAGTGCCGCTCGTTGGTCGGCAAACTCATCAACAGGAGCCTCTGCGACAGGACTCTCCTCTGAACTCCAGGTGACGTCGACTTTCAAACCACACTTTGGACAAAACTTTGCTGTTTCCGTAAGTTCATGCCCACAATCAAGACACTGAATATTCATGATCATACACCCATTCTGATATTGCGAAATTCTCTTTGAAACACTGACACTCGTACACAATTGGAATCGCTTCCCTATCCTTGCTGACTCAGGCATCCAATGACAAGGGAACGTTGATAAGTCAATTGATTCGAGTGAACCTCACACGTTTTTGATTATTGATTGATGGCTTCGTCCGCGACTTGCATTCGACTTCCACAATGGTTGCAGTATGAATTGTCAAATTGATTTTGCGATCCACAATGCCTGCAAAAACTGGAAGAGTCACCCTCATTGACAGGTTTTCCCGCCGCAGAAACGTTCTCTTCAGCTGGCTCTCTCTCATCACCGCATATCGGACAATCGATGATGCCAACGGAAATAAATCCACAACCATCACAGGTCACTTCTGAAGAACTTGGCGAGATTGTGAGTTCACGTAGTGCGATGAGAACCTCTTCGAAATTTTCGAAACGTAACTGTGGCGACTTTTCCAAACAACGACGGAACACGCCTCGCAAGCTCTCTGGGAGGAGACTCCAATCGGGATCGCGATGTCCGATCGCTTGCAGAACATCTGCGATATTGTCACCAAAAAAAGCCTTTTTGCCAGTCACAACCTCGTAGAACATTGCTCCAAACGAAAAGATATCGCTGCGGACATCAACATGCTTTGCGTCGCGAAGTTGTTCCGGACTGCTGTAGGCGATAGTCCCCATTGTTTTATTCGTCGTGGTGCTCAATTGATCAAACATTTTCGCAAGTCCGAAGTCCGTAATCTTCGGAATGTTTTGTCGACTCAAAAGAATGTTCGCTGGTTTCAAGTCCCGATGAATGGTGCCAACTTGACCATCCGGAAAACGACAATGGTGTACATGCTGCATTCCTTCGGCAGTTTGAATCATCCAAAGCAGTGACTGCCTTGGCGAAACTGAACCAACGATTTTGAGAAGTTCTTGCACATTCGGGCCATCGACATACTCCAGGAGAATCAGTGGCGGTGCGTCAGACTGTTGCAACTTGAGAATGTCCCGCTTTCGTTGTGGAGAGACCGTCGTTCCGGGATTGATTTCCTCACTCTCGACTTGAGCATCCGGGCTTAGTAGCAAAGCATGCGCTTCCACGAGATTTGGATGATGACCTAGATTCACCCAAACACGGGCTTCTCGATGAAAGCGTTGCAGCATTTCGTCTTGCTGCCGGTCGGCGCGAATTGTTTTCAACGCAAAGCGTTTTCCGGTGGCCTCGTCCCAGACTATATAAACGCACCCCATCCCCCCTGACCGGGAGTCTTCGACGCGGTACTGATTGTGAATCAGATCGCCAATTTGATATTGAAGCTGGGCCATTTTTTCATTCCTCGGCCTGAGGACGAAAATTGATCAGGATTGGCTCGTCAACAAATTCTCCGCGAAACGCAGGTGTCTGCACTTCACCGAACTTGTTCCAGACAAAATCCTTAACACGCTTCTGCGTGTACCCTCGCAGTTCGCTGATTGTCAGCTGCCCATTCTCATCCTGATCGCCGTGGCGGAATCCTTCGATCACATAGTGAAAGAAAACTCCCTGCCCTTTCTCGGTGGATGACGAGCTTCCGAGTTCTTCGTGCTCCCAGGACTTCTGTCCGCCTGCACAACTAAACATGACTGCCAGTCCGCCCGGCGGTGCGATTTCCTGTGGTCGCGTTTCGCTCTTCAAGTCGACAATCGCACGCCGACTGGAAGCCTGAAACGGATCGTTTCGGCATGCGTCGGTCAGCAGCAACTTCACTTCTGCTGGACAATCCTTGAGTGCTTCGTAAATCAAATTGAAAGAAAAAAGCGTGGCTCGGTCTTCCAGATCTGCATCGGCAGGACAGAAAAATGGTTCACTCCCAAACTGCACACCGTGACCGGAGAAGGCGACAAGAACGTTGTCACCTTTTTCCCGTTGTTGAAGAAATCCTTTCAACTCACGTTCGATGTTCTGACGGATCGGAAGAAACCGAAAATCTTCAGAGCCACGCGAAGCCGTCATGACTTGAACGTTCTCTTTCGGGTATCCCATTTCCTGCACCAGCACTTCGGCAAGAGCGTTCACGTCTTTCTCTGGATAGCGCAAGCTGTGCAGCCCGGTACGTGTGTCATAACCACTGACACCGACTAGTAAAGCGTAATGTTCCACCAACGGTTCCGCCGGACGTTGAACGACTGTTTCCGTGGAATCCATTGAGTCATCCAGCACAACTCCGACCGATGCCCCTTGGTTATTCGGCTTTTGGACTGGAGCCGAAGCAGATTTTCCTCCCTCATCGACTGAAGCACTATTTTGAAGGACGAAGAATCCCACGATTGCCAAAACCAAGACACCTGAGCCGACCATGATCGGCATCATCATGGAATTGCGAGTCTTTGACCTGACCGCCTTGTTCGTTTTCTCAAGGTCAATGGCCTTCACGAGTATTTCTGGCCCTAATCGTCCCAACCGAACTCGGTTTCCTTCGCGGAGTTGAACAGACTCAATCAGACTTCGCCCGTTTAAGAGTGTTCCGTGATCGGAACCGAGGTCGGTGAGTTGAACACCTTCGGTCGAAAGATCGATTTGCGCGTGCTTGATCCCAACGTATTGCATTTGCCGTTCCGGGGCTTTGATCGAAACATCACAAGCTGGACCGCTGCCGATCACAATCTGTGGTCCTTCGCTGCGAACCGAATATGCCGGCTCATCTCCTGATCGAATTTCAAGATCGATATGCACTAAAGCAACCCTTTTCTGTTCAACGTGAGTACCGGACACTAATGACTGACCGTACGACACCTTGTTCACGGCGAACTTCCGTATATTTAGAATCGAGTGCTCCACCACGAGCGGTCGCATTGCCCCCTTTGGAATTCGGGTGGGCATTTCTGTTTTCATCAGCAGGTGGAGGAGTTCCCACTGGCCAAGCCGCTGCGAACGAAGCTGTGATCGTTCCGACGCTCGACGAGTTCGGCAACAATTTGGCAACCTCACTCTTCGCAAATTCAGTCACGAGAAATTCATTTGAAACTTCGTTCGTACGATGCCAACCTTTAATAACACCTGAACTGTTTGCTTTGATAATCACGTACGAATACTCCTTATGCTCACTGAAGGTAAACATATTCAATCCATCGATGGTCAACGTCACGGCAGCATCGAACGGAGCGTTATTAATGACCCGAACCTGATAGACGTCATTCCGCATCAGTGGGACAAAGGCCAAGCCTTCATCATCTTTGGGAGTAACCCGTTTGTATTGTGAATGCCCCTTTGGGGCAGATAAAATCTCAATCGCGAACAGACTACTCGGCTGCGTCATGATCCTTGCTTTTTGAAATGTCGCATGAGGTTTGTCGAGCGATTTTTGAAGACGTTGGTCACGCTGCTTCATCGTCTCCTTGGGAGGGAACTCCACTGTCGACCCGAACAGGCTTGCTACAGTTGAGTTACCGAAAACTCCTTGCTTAAATTCCAGCCAAATCTTCCCTGTCCGATCTGTTAATGTGCCAGAGATTTCTGCTGCAAGCTGTTCTGTTTTACTGTCGAGAACATCGCGATACTTTCCTTCGACACCAAATTTAGCTCGGCGCTTCACCTGAATCCCCAGCTTTGCCAACTCGTCGATCAGCGTTTGAGCGATCCCTGGTCCGGCACTCGCCGCGAGTTGGGGAGGTGCCGTAAATTGCCCGACGGAGATCGAATCTTCGTCCATTGACTTCAGCAATTTTGCGATGTTGGTTGCGACCGAAGCCATTTCCCGCCGCACATTCACGTCGGCGCTCGCTGGTTGTGCGGACAGGAGCAGCAGTACAACCATGGCTGGAGTTGTCGCAAACCATGTGATGAGTAAATTCATTTTCTGACGTGTCATAATTTCTCTC
>JAJDEL010000451.1 GCA_029259835.1 Planctomicrobium sp.
GCAATCCTTGACAACTTCTGTTGGGGCAACACCGAACGTGCAGAGACTCTCGGTTCGCTCGTGCGTGCCTCCCTTGCCTGCCACGATGTCGCCATCGCCTTTTCGACCCCATTTGTCAGTGGGAAAGATTCGCTCAACAACGAGTTCTCATACGAACATGGAGATGTTCAAGAGACGATTTCGATTCCGGCTTCTCTTTTGATTACCGCATTGGGTCAAGTGGAAGAAGTCGAGCAATGCGTCACCATGGATTTGAAAGAGTCTGGAAATGCGCTGCTGGTGGTTGGCGAAACACACGACGAACTCGGCGGCAGTCATTTCAATCTCGTCACGGGAAATAAAACTGGAAGTCTTCCCAAAGTCGATCTCGAACAGGCACCAAAAGTCTTCAAAGCTGTTCACAGCGTGATCAAAGCAGGACTCGTTCGAAGTTGCCACGATGCCAGTGAAGGAGGTGCCGCCGTCGCTTTAGCAGAGATGGCGTTCGCAGGTGGATTCGGTGTCGACGCCATACTCAATTGCACCGAACAACCTGCGGCAGTCGCACTTTTCTCTGAAAGCAACACGCGATTTGTTATCGAGGTTGAAGCAGAAAATGTCGCGTCTCTGTTTGATACGTTCGACGATCTCGGCTTGGCCCATCCGGTTCAAATCGGAACAGTCACTGAATCGCAAACGTTGAAGATTCAAAGTTCAGATGGCGAAACCTTGATTGAAGAACCGCTCACAACCCTAAAATCGGCATGGCAGCAACCCCTCGCAGCGTTTTGAATAGAATTCCGTGTTGCATCGAAGAAATATCATTTAGCCGTACACTTAAAGTGTACGGCAAACCGCTTCACTTCAAAATTTGCATTTATAGCGAGCAGTCGTCTCACTGAGCATCAAGCGATTTCACTGCACTGAATATAGAGACTCAGCGCAATCTGGGATGTTCGCTGTTTGCGATTAAGGAATGGATGCGAAAAGCACGATTCAAATCACTACCTGATCTTGCATCGCGCCGCTACCATGCAACTCGCATATCGCTTATTACGCACTCTGTTTACAGGATGTCTGCACCGTGATTATTGGAGTCACCAAGGAAACCTTTCCAGGCGAACGACGCGTCGCGCTTGTTCCAGCTTCTGTTTCAAAGTTGAAAAAACTGGGCGTCGACGTCTCAATCGAAGCCCATGCTGGTGAAGCATCCGGCTTTCTTGATCAGGAATACGAGAAGGCTGGCGCGAAGATTGTTGCCGATCGCTCGGAAATCATTCAGTCTGCAGGTATTCTGCTGCAAGTTCGCGCGGCAGTTGCGAACCCGGAATTGGGGAAGAGCGACCTCGATCAAATCAAATCTGGGCAAGTTCTCATCGCTCAGTGCGATCCTCTTTCTGATCCAGAAATGATGAAAGAACTTGCCTCAAAGCAGGCACTCATTTTTGCGTTGGAACTTGTGCCGCGAATTACGCGTGCGCAGAGCATGGACGTTCTCTCTTCGATGGCAACGATTGCTGGATACAAATCTGTGTTGCTCGCGGCGAGCCATTCTCCGCAGATGTTCCCGATGATGATGACCGCTGCCGGAACGTTGGCTCCAGCACGTGTGTTTATCCTCGGCGTCGGAGTTGCCGGTCTGCAAGCAATTGCGACGGCAAAACGATTAGGAGCTGTCGTTTCTGCGTACGATGTACGGCCTGCTGTGAAGGAACAGGTCGAAAGCCTCGGCTCGAAGTTTATTGAAATGGACCTCGGAACGGGCGAAGGAGAAGGGGGCTATGCTCGCGAAATGGACGAAGAATTCTACCGCAAACAACGGGAACTGATGCTCGAAGTGATCGCCGAAACCGATGTCATCATCACTACCGCAGCAATTCCAGGTAAAAAAGCACCAATTCTCGTCACCGAAGACATGGTCAAAGTAATGCCTCCAGGCGGAGTCATTGTCGATTTGGCTGCCGAACGTGGAGGCAATTGCGAACTCACAAAAGCGGGTGAAGTGATCGTGGCACATGACATTACGATCGTCGGACCTTTGAACATCCCATCAGATATTCCGCGTCACGCCTCTCAAATGTATTCCAACAACGTAACGACATTCCTCAAACCGCTCATCAAAGAGGGTGTCTTAGAGATTGATTTCAAAGACGAAATCGTCGCCGGAACGCTCGTTACGCACAACGGAGAAGTCGTTCATCCACTTTGCCGAAAACTGGCAGGCTTGCCGGAACTCGAAGTTCCTGCGGAACCTGAAGTCGAAACTCCGGCTGAAACGCCAAAAGATACTCCCATTCCAGTCGAAGGTGAGTCTTCCTCTGAAGAGTCACCGGCAGCAAGCGATGCTTCGAAAGAAACGACTGCGAAGAATTCAACTGACGATCAGTCGAACTCAAATGACGACGACACTTACAAGTTTCAATCTTAATTCACAGCCTGAATAGGCATGACTCTCAGGACAATGGACCATTCCATGAATACCCTGCTCGCTGTTGATGACAATGCAGAACAAGTCATTGAGATGGTGAAAGAGGTCATCTCCAATGCCCAAACTTTGCCACTCGTCACTGGTCTAACAATTTTCATGTTGGCTATTTTTCTTGGGGTCGAGTTAATCACCAAGATTCCGCCGACTTTGCACACGCCGCTGATGTCTGGATCGAATGCGATCTCAGGAATCACACTCGTTGGGGCAATTCTCGTCGCTGGAACTGAACATGGCGGTTTTGCGGCATTTCTGGGATTCCTGGCTGTTGTCATGGCAGCAGTCAATGTCGTCGGTGGCGTCCTGGTCACACATCGCATGTTGCAAAAGTTCAAACGTTAGAGCAGGTTGCTCTTCCGGTGCCCGCGGAAGACGTTGTTTTTATCAAAACGCTGACTTCCACGAGGCAGAACCCGAACACTCTTTCAAACAATTTGTAGACAACCACGTTTACCTTTGAAAATCACTCGTTGAGGAGTTGTTGCTT
>JAJDEL010000452.1 GCA_029259835.1 Planctomicrobium sp.
AACGATGGCAGTTTGCAAAGTTGCCCGTGAGCATTTGAAAGTTGTTCTCTCAGGCGACGGAGGTGATGAAGCCTTCGGTGGATATTCACGCTACGCACACGATCTCAAAGAAGCAAAATTGCGAGCATTGCTTCCTTCATGGCTTCGCCGCACTTTCCTTCGCTCAGCAGCAAACATCTGGCCGAAAGCGGACTGGCTACCACGTCCATTGCGTTTGAAAACAGCATTGACAAACTTGTCTCTGGACTCTGGTGAAGCGTACGCAAATACGATTTCGATTTGCCGACCAAACTTACGCAAAGCATTGCTTCGCGAAGAGGTTCGAAATCAACTTAATGGATCACACCCAGAGCAACGTATCGCCGATGCGTACCGTCGCGGTGACGTAACGCCTCTCGATGGAATGTTGTCGGCAGACATTTCGATGTTGCTACCAGATGATTTTCTTACGAAAGTCGACCGAGCAAGCATGGCAGTTGGACTTGAAGTGAGGCCGCCTCTGGTCGACCACGAATTCCTGGAATTGGCTGCATCTGTTCCAGCTCAATTGAAGGTCAATGAAGGCGAGACGAAATGGATCTTCAAGAAAACGTGCGAGCAGCGTTTACCCAAAGCTATCATCTGGCGCAAAAAGCAGGGTTTCGAAATCCCTGCCAATGAATGGTTGCGCGGGCCACTCCGTGACACCTTTGAAGAATATGTTCTTTCCCCGAACGGAAAGCTCGCTGAATACGTTGAACTTCTACCCATTCAAAACTTGTATCAATCACATCTCAACCACACAGGTCGCCATGGCGCCATCTTGTGGTCGCTGTTGGTGCTTGGTTGCTGGCTAGAAAAGTGGACTTCGACTTCCAATGCCAATTAAATTTGTAGGCTCTGCGGTGCGGACCGTTCGGTTCACTTCACTTTTCAATAGGGCCACTCGTTTCCATGTCTGAGATCACCGTTCTTCAATTGCTTCATGGGATGTCTGTTGGCGGGGCAGAGATATTAGCTGCCGGGCTGGCTCGGCGGCTTCGTGGTCAATTCCGATTTGTGTTTGCCTGTCTTGATCATGTCGGCGAACTGGGTGAAGAATTGAAAGGCGAAGGCTTCCCGCTTGTTGTCCTGGACCGAGAATCTGGTGTTGATTGGAGATGCTCTCAAGCGTTGAAGCGAGAAGTTTCGACAAATCAAGTAACGCTCATTCACGCTCACCAATACACGCCATTCTTTTATGCACTGACAACCGGTATTCTTCGACGTAGGCCGCCGGTCTTATTCACCGAGCATGGGCGATTCCATCCTGACCTCCCGAACAAAAAACACTTCCTGTTCAATAGAACTCTATTGCGAAAAACTGATCGGGTCATTGGAGTGGGCAAAGATGTACGGCGAGCATTGATTGAAAATGAAGGGATCCCGGAAGACCGCGTGGATGTCATTTACAATGGAATCGACCTTTCACGATTCCAACAGCCACCCCCCGATTCCGCTAAAAGAATTCGGAGAAGCCTCGGGATCGATGAAGACTGTTTTGTTGTCACTCTGGTCGGGCGACTGAACGATCTCAAAGATCACTCAACAGCGATTCGCACGGCCCAACGCGTTGCCGCCGAGCATCCGAATTTTCGTATGCTCTTTATTGGAGGAGGTGAGGAGCAGCAGAAAATTGTGGCGGAAATCAAAGAGCGGAAGCTGGAAGAGAGTGTCACTCTGCTCGGAACTCGACACGATGTTCCGGACATTTTACATGCTTCGGATGTGAACTTTTTGTCGAGCATCAGCGAAGGAATTCCGCTCACACTCATCGAAGGGATGGCGGCTTCACTTCCGACTGTCTCCACAAACGTCGGTGGAATTGCAGAAGTGGTTAACGATGGAGAAACCGGATTGCTGGCACCTGCTCAAGACGACGAGGCTCTGGCGAAACATTTGCTCGATGTTGCTCGCAATTCAGAACTCGGCAATCGATTGGGAAAACAAGGGTGCGAGCGCGCTCTGGAATGCTTCTCAGAAGTCGAAATGCACCGGCGTTACGCGGAACTTTATCGCGAGATCGCTGGCGTTATTTAGCCGTACACTTTAAGTGTACGGCAAAACTGAATTCATAGAACATTAGTGAAGACAATCGTGCAGAACGAAGCAAGCGTTTCAGAAATCGACGAACAGAAGACCGACATCGTTGTTCAGGTTTTATCGCAACGCGAAATTCTCGTCGCTGGTGATCAACTTTGGAGTGCAGCAGGAGTCCCGGCACATCCAAGTTCGGACCTGCTCTGGTTGCGAATTCTCGATCGTGGTTTGAGACACAAGCCTTTTTTGTTGCAAGCTGTTCGTGATAAAAAACTCGTTGGTCAATTGCCGCTTGCACTGGTGAGCGGACCAATCTTTGGTCGGTTTTTAGTGGCGCTACCGTATTTGAATTCCGGAGGCGTGACATCTTACGATCAGTCAACTACTGACGCGTTGATGGACTGCGCGGTCTTGATGGCAGATCAGCATAAGTGTCGGTATCTCGAACTTCGTCATGAGGAACCGATCAAGCATTCAGCACTCAATGCGGAACTGACGACGAAAGTCCATATGCGAATGCCGCTCCCGAGTGACGTTGAAAGTCTGCGGAGCAATTTGAAGGCGAGTGTTCGGAATCAAGTAAAGAAAGGTGAGCGGCCTGGATTTACAATTGAATGGGGAGGAGTCGAACTTCTGGATGACTTCTACTCCGTCTTCAGTAGAAAAATGCGGGATTTGGGAACTCCAGTCTTTAGCCGTAAACTGTTTGAAGCAATTCTCACTGAACTTCCAGAAATGGCAGAGTTGTGCTGTATTCGTGATGGCTCGAAAGCAATTGCAGTTGCGTTACTCGTGCATGGTTCAGAAGTGACCGAAGTTCCAAGTGCGAGTTCCTTGCCTGAGTACAATCGCACGAATGCGAACATGCTCATGTACTGGAATCTGCTCGCGCGAAGCGTCGAACGAGGACAACAAGTGTTCGATTTTGGTCGTTCGACAAAGGATGGTCCGACTTATAAATTCAAAAAGCAGTGGGGAGCGAAACCGCACTCTGCAACTTGGCAGTATCACCTTCGCTCAGGAAGCGTGGACGACATGCGCCCAGACAGTGGCAAGAAGAAATTCCTGATCTGCATGTGGAAATGGCTGCCGGTGTGGTTGGCAAATTTGATCGGCCCGTGGATTGTAAAGGGGATTCCGTAGCGTGACTGAGTGAAATCAATTTTAAGCTGATAGTTAGCAAGTGAAGACGTGAACTCCGAAGCGAATCAAGACATGCAATCGGATAACGAGAAAGTGACCCGTCCGCCGCTGCTCGTTTTATCCGACGACTGGGGGCGGCATCCGTCAAGCTGCCAGCATCTCATTCGGCACCTGCTGCCTACTTATGATGTGACATGGGTGAATACGATTGGAATGCGACCTCCCCGTTTGGACATGCAGACGGTTCGTCGTGTTCAGGGGAAGTTGGCAGAATGGATCAGGACAAAACAACCCTCTGGAAACAAAAGCAGTCAGGATGAACCGCAGGTTGGTCCGGAAATTCGAAATCCAAAAATGTGGCCCTGGTTTCGAACGGCGACTGACCGGCGTTTGAATAAATTCCTCATCACTCGGCACCTGCGCGACTTGGCTGAACCTTTACCCATTGCAATTACTACGATTCCAATCGTTGCAGACCTGATGAAGAGTTTGCCGGTACGCCGCTGGGTTTACTACTGCGTTGACGATTTCTCCGAATGGCCTGGACTCGACCAGGAACCACTTCGCAGGATGGATGACGAAGTGATTCAAGCAGCGGATGTTCTCATTGCTGCAAGCGAATCTCTGCAAGAAAAACTCGCTTCAGCAGGTAGAGCTTCCGAACTATTGACTCACGGAGTTGATCTCGATCATTGGACTTCATTGAATCAAAGCGGAGAGCGTGGCGTCCTCAGCCAGTTTGAAGGACCACTGTTTCTGTTTTGGGGTGTGATCGATCAACGGTTGGACGTGGAATTTCTACAGGCTCTGAACGACTCACTCGACAAGGGAACAATAGTTTTAGTGGGTCCGCAACAGAATCCACCTGCTGAAATTGCGGAACTCTCTCGAGTAAAACTTCTGCCTCCAGTCGAATTTGATGAACTTCCAGGCTGCGGTCATGCCGCCGATGTCCTCATCATGCCGTATGTCGACGAACCCGTTTCTCGTGCAATGCAGCCGTTGAAACTTCTGGAGTACCTGGCGACTGGGAAGCCTGTTGTCGCCAGAGATTTACCAGCCACAAAGGCTTGGGCAGACTGCATGGAGTTGGCAGCGACGAAGGAAGGTTTTGTCGCAAAAGTGGAAAAGGTTGTTTCGTCAGGCGTGACGGATCAGCAACGACTGTCTCGAGAGCGATTGAAGGCAGAGTCCTGGAGTGCAAAAGCGATGCGTTTTGAACAACTGATCACACAAGCAGAGGCATGATGTCCGAGCCAACCATTCACATTGAGACATCGGCTTCTAACACATCTGATCATAGAGTTGTTCTGCATACGCGCGTCGTGACAGGCACGGGTGGAGGGCCTGACAAAACGATCCTGAACTCACCGCGCTTTCTGGAGCAGTTAGGCTACGCCAGTGCTTGTGCCTATCTGCACCCGCCTGACGATGATGGATTCAGCACACTGCAAAAGAGGGCAGAGGAATGGGGCAGCGAGCTGATTTCAATTCCGGACAAAGGTGCTCTTGATGTTTCCGTCATTCGGAAACTTCTCAACGTGTGCAAGCAACACAATGTTTCAATTTGGCATGGGCACGACTACAAGACGAATGCACTTGGTTTGATCTTGAGGCGTTTTCATAGAATGCAATTAGTGACGACAGTACACGGCTGGGTGCATCGCACCAGCCGGACTCCTCTCTACTACTGGGTTGATCGAAAAGCGATTCGATATTACGACCATGTCATTTGTGTTTCTGAAGACTTGTTTACAACCTGTCGTGAGTTTGGAGTCCCGGAACCGCGATGCAGTTTGATTCAAAATGCAATCGATACGGACGAATTCAAACGCTCTCAGAAACAGAGTGATGTTAAATTTGTTCAGGGGTTTTCTCCAGATCGATTACTCATTGGTGCCGTTGGCAGATTGGCAGAGGAGAAAGGGTTCGACTTGTTAATTTCGGCTGTCGAGAGATTGATCGAATCAGGGCTTAATGTGGAATTGGCGATTATTGGAGAAGGGGATCAGAAAGAACAATTAGAATCGCAGATCACTGCGTCGGCAAACGCAGATCGCTTTCATTTACTCGGTTATCGGTCCGACACGATTGCACTCTATGAAGCGATGGACCTATATGTTCTGAGTAGTTTGCGGGAAGGCTTACCGAACGTTGTTTTGGAAGCGATGGCGATGGAGGTTCCTGTTGTTGCTACGAGAATAGCCGGGGTCCCGAAGTTGATCCAAGATCGAGAGAATGGGTTGCTTGTCAATTCAGGATGTGTGGACGAATTAGAACAGGCGACGAGGGAGATGCTAAGCAATGATCCTTTACGTGAGCAGCTCCTCAAAAACGCTCGCAAAACTATTGAAACCGAATTCAGCTTTTCAGCCCGAATGGACAAGATCCGGAAGATTTATGATCAGGTTCTTGCGAAGTCCGCATCAACTTAGAATTTGTCAGTGAATTGAGCAGGTCACTCGACAGATTGGCCTGATGAAGCTGATTCGCGGTAGAGGCCCAGCATATGTCGAATCAGACCCAGAAACCCGGTTTCACCTTTGAGATTCTCGGCTCGGTCCATCCAGGCTTCACATTCTGCCAGCGATCCAGAAAAAGCGATGTTGTCACCCATGTCGAAAATCACCCAACCTCCGTCCTGGCAATCGTTTAGACGATATCCCTGTGAACCGTCTCTGGAAGCGGACGAGAGTTCTTCCTCTAAAGACGCTTTCTGGTTCACGCCTGCGAGTTGAATGGGGTTTTGAGTGGTGGTCGAATTCATTTGATCTGAACCGTAAACATACTTACGTTAAAGAGTACGTCGCAATCTTCGATGGGCAAATAGGGAAATTGAAAATTGCGAATTTTGAGTCCAGAAGCAGCAAAGACCGCTCAATTCACATGAAATGACTGCGAATTCGATGAAAAATGATCTCGATAAGAATTTTGATCACAGATCAAGACTGAGCGAAGAGCACAAGATGGTTCGCTGGCTACGGAGAATCACTTTGATGTACTGGATCGCCCTGACTTACCTCCTGCTTGCCCCGGAACCTTTCTGGTTTTTGAGTGGAACAGAAGGAACAAATGATTCTTACGCGCTGAGTGTGCCTGATCTGATTCAACACTTTCTTGTGTTTGGCTTGCTCGGGCTGCTTCTCGCCTCTCAGTTAGAAGCTAACAAGCTTTTGAGTCGAACTCTAAGGTTTGCTGTGATCTACGCAATTGCGACTGAGTTCGTTCAGTTTTTTGTGCCAGACCGTTTCGCTTCTGTGGCGGATGTTCTCGCCAATCTCTCAGGGCTTGTCATTGGCTGGGGAACCGTTCAATTCCTGCGCAGCATGACGTCCTTACGCAGAGTACGAACCTCGAATGCTATCAGTTCATGAAACGGCGAATTCAGAACTGTTCCTCATGGCACCCTCTCGCGCTGATGCGCTTGCAACCTCTCACACAAGCGCTTCTTGCTTGTATCGTCATGTTGATGTATTGCTCGACAACATCACTTGCTGATGATTGCAAAATTCCCCGTTTTCTTCGAGAGAATCCGTCTGTTATAAACCGCGAATGGTTACGAGCCGATTTCTTCCTGCGAGCGCATTTCGGCGATCAGACAAACGATGTGAGTGAGATTGTCGAAAGCGCATCTGCGCGTGGTTTCGATGTCATTGCGGTCGTTGATGATCAGACTCTAAAAGGTCGGTCGCAAGACGAGGCGTATGCAACCGCGATTGTTCATGCTCGTCAGACGTATCCAGAGATGGTCATTCTCTCGGGACTTCATTTCAAGATTTCGCAAAATGGAAATGAACACGACTTAACGATTCTGATGCCAGCAGACCCAGATGAATTTCGAATTCTTCGTGAGTTCAAATCGCAATTTTGCAAATCCAACGAACTTTCTGATTCATCAGATCAAGTGCAGCAGGGTTTACGCTGGCTTACCGAGCAAACTTCATCTGCAAGCAAACCGGTTGTGTTGGCAAATTCAACACGTTGGTCGGGGGAAAGTTCTGGAGAGATTATTAAGTCTCTAGCGTCTCTGCGACGCAACAATGCTCTCGTTGTCGGTTTCCCTGTCTTTGCTCCACTTGAAGATCGAGATTCTCTTGAAACAACAGAGCAACGGCTGCGAGCAGATGGCGTTCGCGAGTCCGCGTGGGATCAACTCTTGATTCGCGGAATTGACGTTCACTCTGCGTTCTCACACTCCTGGATTCAGGAGCAGAATGCTGAGCAGTCATCGGAAAACCTTGCCGAAACCTGGGTCTCTGTTCCGAAAAATACAGTTCTGGAAAAGACGGCAGAGGAAGTGATTGATGCTCTTTGGCATGGGGCGTTTTTTGCGAGTCGTGGTGGCATCGTCAGGGATGTACGATTCTCTGTTTCTACCGTTGGTCTCTATAGAAAAGTCGTTCCAGGTGAAGCGGTCATTCTCGAAATCGGAACTTCAGTGAGAATCATGCTGGAGTGCGAAGTTCCCGATCAGGATTTGGCTGGGAATTCAAATTGGCTGGATAACATTGAATTCACTAGCATCAGTCACAGTGGAACCGAAAAATTTAGCGAGGACTCGCTTCAGTCAGGGACCGCACGTTTCGAATGGACAACGACGGTCCCAGAAGGCGGAATGGTTTTGCGAGCAAGTGGACACCGCGCTGGTGAAGGCAACGACAAACTGCACTTCTACACGAACTCCATCCGCATTCGAACGGCACCGAGCACCAAAATTTGGAGTGCCAGCGATGTTCTCTCTCTCACTTTTCTATACCCAATTCTGAAATATCTCGCTGTTGTGATTATTGGACTTGTCGTTTTCCTATACAGCCTTCGTCGGTCTTCGCGACGAAAACGCCGTCGACGTTCCCTTCCTTCAGACCTCGCACCACGACCACTTTCGGCTCAGCCATTGGAGAAGTCAGACACCACTGAATCCCCAGAGGTCGACTGGCAACCGCCTGTTGTGAGAGAGGTGAGTTCAGTGCAGGAGGTGCATGGCAAGAAAATCGAGGCTGTTCAATTTGCACCTCTCTCAAAAAACTTTTCGATACCTACTCGAAGTCATTTTGCAGTCGGTGCAATCTTTTTCACTGCGTTTGCCGTTTACGGTCTATACGTACCATTGAACTACGAAGAGATTCCATGGAACAACGCTCTGAAAGAATTTTCGGATGTTCCGTTCCTTCAAATTGGTGTTCAGCGGCGACAAGACTGGGTTGCGAATATCCTTCTCTTTGTTCCACTCGGTTATCTCTGGTGCGCAGCATTGACCCTCGACACACGGAATCTTTTCGTAAAGATCGTCTTCGCTGCGTTGACGACAATTGCCTTGTCCGGATTGGCTGTTGCCACTGAGTTTTTCCAGATTTGGTTTCCACCGAGAACTGTCTCGCAAAACGATATCATTGCAGAATCACTGGGAGCGTTGATTGGCAGCACCCTTTCACTGCTGACTGTCCAATGGATTGTCATCTGGTTTCGACGAGCACTCGCGCAGGCAACTGCAAAGGCGGTTTTTGATTGGGGGGTCCGGGTCTACCTCGTTGCTCTTCTGCTCGCCACGCTCATGCCATTTGACTTTGTGTTAAATGCCAACGAGTTTCAGATGAAGACCGAAGCCGGGCGACTTTCGATGGAGTTTCCGGAGATCTCAGCATTGAGTCTAGCGAATTTGATGGCGACGATTCTTGTTTTCATTCCTGTTGGAATCTGGGTTGCCCGTTCGAGTCATTCGCGTCGAAGTACCGCTCTTTGGGGCGAGATTGCCGTCTCGATTGGTATCGTTGCAGCCTTTGAACTCATACAGATTCCGGTGTTCTCCAGGTATGCAACTCTGAGCGGGTTCCTGGCAGGTACAGTCGGTGCAACAGCCGGAGTTTTTGTTGTGCGGTTTCTTGGAGAGTCTGTGGTACGCGCGCTCCTCGCTGCGCCACAACAGAATTTCTCCAGATCTCTCAAATCTTTGTTTCTTGGAGTGACCTACATCCTTGTCCTGGCATACTTCTATGTGGGGCCAAATAACCTGGATTCAGTGGGGGAGACGATTCGACGGCTGCAAGATTTCTGGCAGGTTCCATTTGCACGTCTGTACTGGGGAACGGAACTCAATGCTTTTTTTGTGATCGCCAGACAACTCACATTGCTGCTTCCATTGGGCTTTCTTTTTTCGGACTTTGTGTTGGCGAGAGGGGCAGAGCACAAAATGATTTTCCGGATGACCATCTGCGTCGTGATCATTGCTTGCATCGCAACGCTCATGGAAATTGGTCAAATTTGGAACGTTGATCGCTATTCAGATGTGACTGATGCTCTACTGTTGGCAATCGGAGGGCTGGGGGGACTTGTGTTACGCGCGTCTCTTGCGGACTGGTCGACTTATGGATTTGCCATCCAAAAGAAGCGACTTGTCACGTTAAATCGAGTGCTTGCCTTGGTATTGCTTGGGGCGATCAGTTCATTAGGCACAGGGCTTGCAAGTTTCCGTGTTGTTCACGCAGTGTTGGGGTACTCGCGGCCTTTGGAACGAAGAATCGATCTGGTGATTGAGGACGAAGCGACTTCAAGTCGACTTCGTGTTCAAAGGGTGATCGTGCCTACTCTCGACATTACAGAGGTAATTTGGGGAGCCACAGGTTCTGACCAAGATGGAAACATTTGGTTTGGCGTCTCTGGTGACAGCAAACAATTTACTTCAGCTCGCGTTTACCAAATTTCTACATCTCAAGGATGGTTGACAGAAGTTGGGAGTGTCCTTCCCGAACTTGAAAAGCAAGGGCTACTTCGCAAAGGGGAGTCGCAGCAAAAAATACACTCCAAATTTGTGGAAGCCGAAGATGGATATCTCTACTTCACATCAATGGACGAAAAAGGTGAAGCGGGCGACGGAAGCCAACTCCCGACTTGGGGATCACACTTGTGGCGGATTCATCCAGCCCATCCAGAATTTGAACACCTCGCCACAGTTCCCGAAGATTTGATCGCTGTTTCAGGAGGAGGAGAGTGGATTTATTGCCTTGGTCTGTTTGACCACATCCTCTACCAGTGGAGCGTGCAAGCAAAAGAACTAAAGAAGGTCCGTGTCGGTTCTGTCGGAGAACATATTTCTCGGAATTTTCTGACAGACCATCGCGGGCATGCCTTCGTCCCCCGAGTGACATACTTTGGCGATCCGCTCATATCGCCTGATAATCCTCTGGGAAAAACTCCGAACATTGATGTAGAACTGATTGAATACAACACAATGCTCCAGGAAATTGGTCGCACACCGTTGGAGAACTACTTGACAGACAGTTACTGGACAAGTCATGGAATTGTTGGGTTCTCGAATCTCAACGATAACTCCATCGTTTTCTCGACCAGTCAAGGATTCCTTTATCGGATTCTCCCTCAGAGTGCTGAAGCTGCGGCACAGGTACTCTCTCTTGGCTGGATACACCCCGATGGTTCGGCATATGCACCTTCACTTTTTGAACTCAGCGGCGGTCGCTCGGTGGGGAGCGTGGTGAAGCGAGGAGATGAGTTTGAATGGGTGGAGTTCGATTTGAATTCACATCGCTCGACTGTTTTTCCATTTCCAGTTCCACCGTCCATTGCTTCCTCGAAAGACCTTCTCTTGTATGGATCGCAAACACGCGATCAGTTCGGCGCTTTTTACGTTGTCGGGAGAGTTCATTCCACACCAGTCATGCTGCGTATTGAAATGCGTTAGAAGTGTGCTTATTGAGTTCCTGACCAAGGCGGATCAGCCTTGTCTTTGAACTGCTTGTTTCGCTGAATTCCTCCATGCAGAAGAGCGCGAGGAGCACGATCCTGGTGAATACAGTGAAGGACGCTTGATCGCCCTCATTTAGACTTGATTCTTGTCTTGGCAAGCCGTAGCGTGGAGAGTTGCTGCTGCGTGCTTAAAATAGGTGAGAATCGAGGCGATTCTTCGCGGGGGCTGCGAGTGCACTGTAGCTCAGATAAGTGTTCAGATTCTCAACCTGATTTTCACCAAACTGATTTCGAACTTTGATCTAAACAGAGAGATATTGTGGCTACGGAAAAAGAATCAAACACGCCTTCGGAAAAAGTACCCGTAAAAAATCAACCGGCGCATCGGTTGAAGATTACTTTTGATCTTCGATTCACACTCAGACTCATCGCTGGCGTTGCGGTCTTTGGAGTCGCAGTACATTTTTTGCACGCTTATCAAGTGGATCGAAATGCCGACACGCTACGAGCTAAATCGAAAGAAGCTCAGGCCGAGGGCAATCTGAAAGAAGCGACTCAGTACCTCCAGCAATACATCGGGTTTCGTCCTCAAGATGCGAGTGCTGTTGCCGATCTCGCTCAACTGCTCGACCAACAGGCGGATTCTGGTCGTAGTTTGCTGCGTGTTTATTTCACATATCAGGAAGCTGTACGGCAAGATTCTGGTCGCGACGATTTGCGACACCGAATGATTGAAATTGCCTTGCTGCTTCGCCGGTACGATGATGCTCTTCTTCAGATTAAAAACCTAGAGAAAAAAGGGACTCTGGAAATCAAACAAGTGCTTCAAGCAGCCGAATGCCGCTTAAACAACCGTGACATTCACCGCGCTGCCCGAAGGTACATTGAAGCGATCCAGCGTGACGAAACACAAGTTGAAGCATATTCGAGACTGGCTGATTTGTTTATTCGATTTCCGGATGACATACCCACCCAGGAGGAATTGGAAAAATTGAATGCTCCGAAGGAACTCTTGAATGTTCCGCAGGAACTCTTGAATGTTCCGCAGGAACTCGTCGATCTTTTTCTCTCCAAGTCTCTTGAACTCTCTAACCGGGAAACTACAGCCTTTAAGACAGATCGTGTCAAACTTTTATTAGCCCGCATGGTCAACCTAGGTGAGCCAAAATATCGAGCGTACGTGGAACGGGCACTGTCCCGCACGCGAAGAGATGAAATTGCCACAGCTGAAGAAGATGTGGCGAAGGCGCTTGAGTTGGCTCCAAATGACACTGACGTACTGATGACAAGCGTCAATTTGAATTTAAAGAAAGCGGAGATCGCAAAGGAAAAGGGAATTGCCAACGATGTGGAACGTTCTCTCGAAAAGGCAGAACAGTACGCCAGTCAGGGACTGAAACTTTCTGCCCCTGACCCGCAGTTTCATTTCAGTTTCTATCAGATTCAGCAACTTCGTGGAGATCTCGACAAAGCCCAGAAAGCTCTTCAGGATGGCCTTGCTACAGTTTTACTGCAGCAGGAAAGTGCGAACCTGGAAAGTCGTGGAGCGCTACGACACTCTGAGCAAACATTCCGTTTTTCAATTGCCCACTTATTAATTTCGAGGAGCGCATTAGAAACGGGTCAAAACGCAATAGAAAAAATCAACCAGGCACAGGAAATTGTCACCGAATTGCGAGATACCGCTGCTCCGGGATGGCGTATTCTGTACCTTGAAGCTCGTCTGCATTTCGTCAGAAAGGAATGGCGTCTTGCTGTTCCAAAATATGAGCAAGTTCGCCTGTTGGCCGAACAAGAACGCCAAATACGGCGCAGTATTGATCTCGCGTTGGGAGAGTGTTATCGGCAACTCAGTAACCCAGACCGCCAAATCATAGTCTTCAGAAGAGCACTTGAAGATGACCCGCTGTGGGTGTTAGCTCGCGTGAAATTGGCTCAGGCACTCGCCGCGGCAAATCGGCTGGACGATGCCATCGAAGCATACCAACTCACCGGTGGTGTCCCTGGCGCCGGGGCGGAACTTGCCCAGCTGCTCTTGATTCGGGAACGGAGAGTCCCCAAGGCTGAGCAAAACTGGCAACCCGTGCGCTTGGCACTTCAGCAGGCGGAGAAATTCGCACTGGAACAGAATTCACTTGTTCCTTCTCAAGTCAGAATTTTGCAAGCAGATGTTTTCATGCAGCAAGAGAAGCAGAGTGAAGCTAAAGCGGTTTTAGAAAAGGCACGAATTGATCACCCAGATGATGCAAGTATTGTGAATGCAGATGTTGAGTTAATCATGTCAAATTCCATTCTCGACCAGCAGTCCCGTATTCAAAACGCAGAAAAATTGCTCGCAGATGCTGAAAAAGAATTAGGAGATCGCTACGAATTGCGTTTAGCTCGCGCCCGGATTGCTCAAGAGTTCCCACCTGAAAAAGCGGCGAAAACGTTTTCAACTCTCGCAGAGAACACCGACGCATTTTCAGCGAAACAGAAAACCCAACTCCTGCAACGACTAGCTCAGTTGTACGCCTTTATCGGAGACATGGACGGAGCAAAGGGCATTTGGCAACGACTGGCACAATCAAATGACCTCAGCATTTCCTCGCGACTCTCTTTATTCCAATTGGCAACCCGGAATAAGGATGAAAAGGCAAAGCGTCAACTCTTGGAACAGATTCAAAAAGTGGAAGGGCCAAACGGTCCCTATGGAAATGTGCTTCAGGCAGAGCAACTCATCATGCAGGCCGCGATTGAAAACGGAACAGAATTGAGTCCAGAGCAGCGGTCCCTGTTAGGTGAGGCCCGAAGACTTCTTCAACGTGCCGGATCACAAAGAACATCGTGGTCAGCGATTCCGCGCATGCTGGGCACAATCGAACAAGCACTCGGAAACGAAGACATCGCTCATGAGCAATATCTTCAAGCGATCGAAAAAGGGGACCAATCGAAATTTGTCATTGAAAATGTCGTCCAGTACTTGCTTGTCAAGCAGCGACTCAATGAAGCGTCCCAACTGATTCAGAAAATCACAGAGAAGAGACCTCAGCTTCTTTCAGGCAATCTTGCTCGACTCGACTGGCAGATTTCCTGGATGCAAGATCGACGTGAAGAAGCAGTGGGGCTTGCGGATGCGGTCGCAGAAAACTCGGAAGATTTTCGCGACAAGCTGATGCAAAGTAACTTGCATTTTCTTCAGGGTGATCGAGGGAAACTTGCAGAAGATCCCCTAAGAGAAGCAACACACGATTTCCCGAAGGAACCTCAGGTCTGGTTAGCACTCGTGGCGTTTCTAGAACGCGTGGGGCGCAGAGAAGAGGCTATTGCCGAGTTAAAAGAAGCAGAGGAAATTCTCCCAAGCGATCCTCCTCACATAAAGCCAATCACGCTGGCGCGTGGATACGAAACTGTGGGCGATCTTGATCAGGCAGAGAAATACTATCTCCTCGCGCTGAAGACTGAACCTGACAGTCCGAATTTACAGTATCGATTGGTTGATTTTTACACCAGGTACGGGGAGTACGCAAAGGCGAATCCCTACATCGACTCACTTTTGGATCCTCAGAATAAAGTTTCAGAAGAGATTCAAGAGCAAGTCCGCAGCCGGCGCGCTCGCATCATTGCCTCAAGTGGAAATTATGGAGACATTCAAGAGGCGTTCCAGGCATTGGAAACCTCAAGTTCGATAGCCACATTGTTCGATCTCAGAACGAAGTCTCTGATTCTCTCGACCCGAAGAACGAACACCGACCGGCGAGAGCACATTCGTGTGTTAAATCAGATTGCTGATAAGGGTGCGATCGAAACAACGGAACGATTGCAATTGGCTCGCCTTTACGAAAATGTGGGCAACTGGCAGCAGTCCCGGCAAACGTTTGAAACGCTGCTCAACGACCTCCCCAAAGCTGAATTATTGATGGTTGAATTCTCGACCGCACTGCTCAGACACGACGAAATCGAAGAATCGCGTCGCTGGTTGGGGCGTGCCAAACTGCTCGCACCTGATGCATTCTCACTCGTTCTTCTGGAAGCACGAATTCTCTTGAATGAGCAAAAAAATTCAGAAGCGGTTGCCATTGTCGACGAATTCATAGCAGATGACGACTCATTGACTTCGTCTCCGACTGTTCTCCAGGAAATGCTGGCAAGCAACGAGGGAAAAGCCCAGATCGCTCAATTCTCAGCAATTCTCAAGACGGTCAACGACGAACAGTTAGCGAAGCATTTTCAGTCAGGTATTAAATTTCTGGAAGTCCGCCAGGCAGAGCAGGCTATTAGCGAATTTTTACTGTTACTCAAGAACGAACAGATCCGAAACAGTGTCCAAGCTTATCTATCACGACAAGCCTCTCGATTGTTTTCCGAACTTGGCGAACATGATCATGCAGAGCAACTTCTGAAACGCAGCATGGACTTGGTCAAGCAACCATCAGATTCATTTGAGCTCGTTTCAATTCTCGCGAGACAAAATCGCGTCTCAGAGGCACTCGATTTGTGCGATACCCTCTGGGGAGCATTTGAAGACTCTGTCGTCGCCAGAACAAGCATCGCGGTTCTGCGGACCGGAAAGCCAAACCAGAAAGAGATTCGCCGCGTGGAAGCGCAAATCACGGCTGCGATGGCGAAGTCGTCGACACCTGGTCAAATTGCTCTACATCTCGCCGATCTTAAGGATTTGCAAGGGGATTACCCGCAGGCTGTTGCTCTTTACGAGCAAGCTTTACGTTCTGATGAACTCAATCTCGTGGCGCTCAACAACTTTGCCTATCTTAGCATCCTCATAGGAAACGATCAGAAACAAGCTCTTGATGCAATCAACCGAGCCATTGAGACCACAGGTCCTGTTGGAGCATTTCTAGATACGAGAGGAGTCGTCCACTTGAAGAGTGGGAATTTCAAGCAAGCCATCAAGGATCTCACTTTCGCAATTGATGAAAACTCCTCCCTCTCGACTAGATTCCGCCTCTCGCAAGCCTATTGGGAGCAAGGAGATCAGGAGAAATCACGCGAAGTCTTCAAGGAAGCTCAAGAAGCGGGGTTGTCCATCCAGTCGGTCCATCCACTTGAGCGCGAGGAGTACGAGCAGTTTGAGAAAACACTGGAAACTAAGCCGTGAATGGATCAAGGATTGCGTAAAAACACGGCGTGAAGGGCTGCGATGACCGATTGGTAAAAAACAACAAATCCTCATTATCTGAAAAATCCGCAAAGATTTATCACCTGAAAGTTTCCGGACATCGCACAATTACTGTATTGTGGATGGTCGGA
>JAJDEL010000453.1 GCA_029259835.1 Planctomicrobium sp.
CAACCAGCCAGCCAATGTGATTGTGGAAACGATATTCACACTCCCGACAACGAACGACGCAACACCCACAGAATTCGAAAAGGCAATCCAAAGCAGACTCCACCCCAATAGAGGAATCGTCCAGAGGACATTCCGAAGAACCAGTTCCGAAGAACGGTATCTCGATGAAGATGACCGCAGACGATTGATGCCGAGCGTCATTGAGTTCACGGCTATGCAGAGTGCACCAGCAAAAAGAACAATGCCCGGGACCGGAAGAGTGACTTTGCTGCCAGTCGGCAGCGACAGCACACTTCCCCCTAGGAGGTCAACGAGATTCTCTCGTAATGATTGACTGATGAAAGCATCCGCTGTTGCATCAGTTTCCAAAACAAATAAAGAGAACATCGCCAGCACGCACACCTGCACAAACAGTCCGATCAGGGCTGAGGTAGGTGTAGCGAAATCAGAGAGTGAACGTTTCACGATTAACGTCGGAGATAGATTAATAATGTCAAGAGAATGTCGACATGCAGCATAGTGAATTCAAGACCTGATGTGCAAAATATATGAAGTGAATTGGAGCATCGACAAATTATTGCGCATGTCGCGTTGGGCGACCAAGCCGGTCGACTTCTGAGTATCCCACGATGCGCGGAGTTTTGTTACCAATGCGAAACTTGATCCGCACGACGTCTCCGGGAGCAAGATCACCGACCGGACCTGTCACTGAGGCGACAACTTGCCGACCGGCACCGAGTTCCACAGTCCAAAGTGCTGGTCCGCAAATATCGATGACAGTCGCGATGAACTCGGCTTGTTGATCCCAATCATTCACGGTTTGGACAACCTGTGTCAGTGAACTTCGTACTCTTCGACGCGCATGTCTCGCTTCGGCCAGTAGTCACCTCGACGGAATTCGTACGCGGTCGGTTTGAATTCTCCGACGAGATCGACGCTGGTTCCAGTCGCAGGGATTTTGTTCTCCAGGCCGGTCAATGAATAAACTGAATTCACGAGCAAACGACGGACACCTTCGTTGAGGAAGTCGGTCGAAGACCCCATGGTCGTGTTCACTGCGCGTCCCTGCTTTCCACCAGGTGTTTGATAACTTTTTGTCCAGACGACAGGCATCATTGGTGAATTTTTACTGGCGTCCGGTTCCGTATCCGTATCTCGCATTCCGTAGAGCGGGTCACCCTTCTCGGCTGCACCGGCTCGGTTGACGACTTGCCCCAGGACAAGTGGTTGCGAATCACCAGGGAGCGGAAGTCGGACACCATAAACATCCGTCGGTCCCCAAATGTCACCGACACCTCGCAGAATCGGGTGAGTGCCCTGCCCTTCTACGACAATCCCGCGCGTACTTTGAGATTTGTGTTTTCCATGGTGGCTAATCCACTTTTCTCCAAGAACCAAACGCCCGAAGCCACCTTCCCATTGCTTTTTGTCTCCGTTGTAACCGTTGCTGTAGTGTTTCCAGTTACTTCCATTGGGGAAGTTGAAAGCATGTGTTGCGGTTCGCATTCCAAGCACAGCGCCACCACGTTTCAGGTAACTATCGATGTGCTGCATTTGCTCATCCGGGAGTGCTCGAAACCGCGTGGAGATGATCATCAAGTCGGCGTCTGCCAAGGCTTCAAGTCCAGGAATGTTGCCACCGTAGTTCGGATCGATGCGCCCCGTTTTGGGGTCGATTGGAAACACAACGCGGCAATCGAATCCATGCTGTTCAGAAAGAATCCTGCCAAGTTGAGGGAGAACTTCTTCAGACCGATATTCTTCGTCACCAGAGATCAAAACAACTTTTTTCCCTTGACCAGGTCCAGACTTGCCTGTGTACTCAACGTACTGCTTCGCCTCTTCGGTATGCTTCACTTCTTGCAGCTTGATGTTTTTCCAGCGAATTTGTTTTCCGATTTTGCTCTCATCTTTTCCAATTCCATGCACTTGCAGTGCGATGAATCCGGAGGCGGTCATATCGTCTTTAAGATCGGCAGCAGGAACGCCATTGATCCAGGTTTTAATCGAACCGCCGATGGCCTGGATTTTGTAATGGTTCCACTCATTCTGCTTGAAAGCTTCGCGAGCAGGTTTGTTCTTATCACCTTCAAGATTGTTGAGCCAGCCGCGCCGACCTTCATCGTAAATGCCGCCTGACCAGGCACGGTCCGAAGGATCGATCTCGACTTGATAACCATGGACTCGTCCGGCAGGAACATTTCGTGTTTTAATTTTCCCGTTGGAAGCTTTTATAGAGACCTCTCTGGGTTCATCATAAACGTGACTACGAATTTGAATTCCTGAATTCAGTTTCGGATCGACTTTGAAATCGACTTCAAGAATAAAGTCGGAATAATGTTTTTTCGTGCAGAGGAAACTGTTCGATGTATTGGGGACAGAAGTTCCAACAATGACGTCTCCTTCAATCGTGTATTTCGCCACGCCACCATGTTGCACCCAACCATCGAGGGACTTGCCATCAAAGAGTGAGGTAAAATCGCCTGCAACAGATGTTGAGACAACTGCCGTAAGGCTTAGAATCCCCGCCAACAAATACGAACTGACTCGCGGCTGCATAGAAACACTCCCAGTGGTGAAACAAATTCCCGCGGGATAGATTGCTACAATTCTCACAGTATTCACCTGTAAGAAAGAGAACGACAATCTCATCCAAACGCGGTAGAGGTCGGATGGTTGATCTACCAAGGTAAGCGAAGCGAGTCACAAACGAAAGTGTCGCCATTCAAAAATGCGTGGCGTAAATCATTCAGATCGCGTGCGCATTGATTCGAAGTGGCAATCTTCGGACCCTCGATACCGCGCGCGCGGGCGGATCACTTCGTTTGTTTCGCATTGTTCCACGGCGTGTGCGCTCCAGCCACACAAGCGAGCTGCGGCGAAGAGTGGACGGAACAAGTCTCGTTCAATACCAAGATAAGAGAACAGCCGACAAAGCGTCCAGTCGACATTCGGTGGAATTTCCCGTTCTTTCCAAACCGCACGTTCGACAGCGTCAGCAAGATGTTCCATGTCCATTCGCTGGCACGCACTCGCCAAGCGTTCGCATTCCGTTTCAATGACTGTCGCGCGAGGATCATAATCCTTGTAGACCGGATGCCCGAACCCTGGAATCTTCGCATCAGGTTCCAAAGCAGCGACCCAGGCTTCCGCATTTTTCGGAGAGCCAACTTCATTCAGAACATCAAGAGGACCGTCGTCACCACCTCCGTGCGAACTGCCGATGAATGTCTCAAGAGCGGCCAAAACGGGGCCATATTGACTGCTACGCGTCGACCCAACGATCCTGGCAACGTAGCTTGAAGGATTAAATTCATGTTCCGCGCACGCAATAAACGCGACTTCGAGCGCACGCTCGAAGAGGGCATTCGGAACGACACCACTCATTAAGTAATAGGTGTTGGCGATGTAGCTCAGGTCTCGCCGCGACTTCAGTACAGGTTTACCGAGTCGAAGGCGATGCCACGCACCAATCAGCATCGGGATTTTCGCCAGCAGACGAATCGTCTGGTCGTGCCCGGCATGCAATAGGGCTTCGCTTGATTGAGGATCAAAGTGACTGAGCAACCCAATGCCAGTCCGCAAGACTTCCAGAGGAGGAACATGAACCGGAAGCTGCTTGTAAACATCCAGAATCAAATCGGGAAGTTGATCTTCCTCAGACATGATGCTCAGAAAATCTGCGAATTGTTCTTCCGAGGGAAGTTCGTCAAACAGGAGAAGGTAGGCGACTTCAAGAAATGTCGACCCTTCCGCAAGTTCGTGCAGACAGTAACCGCGATATTGAATTCCACCATCGAGACGACAGATTTCCGTCTCTCCAGCGATCACTCCGCGTAAGCCAGGATAATAAATTTCCTGAGACATAAAAAGATCCCTCCATGGTTCGAGGCGACTCCGTCCTCTGCGGGCATGCTAACCATACTCAGGGTCTTTTGTCACGCGACTTGGAGATGATTTTTCGAATGATCTGCGGAGCCGAAGAAAGCAGAAAACAAGTTCGTGACTGACCCAAGAGGTTTCTCTCCGAATGAAATCAAGCTCCAGAAGAAGTGAACCACTAAGATCACGAAGGAGAAAGAAGAATGCCACCGTCTGGCTTTTCATTCTTTGTGCTCTTCGTGATCTTAGTGGTTCATTTTTTCGTCTCTTTCGTCCTTTTCGTGGTCATCATTCCGCTTCACAAATAAACGACCACGAAAGAAACGAAATGTACGAAATGAGGAGAGACGCTTTGCCCTGAATTGCATCGTGGAGGCTCTGCTCTGAATTTCGTGACTTGCTTAATTCAACTCTCTTTTTTGCGATCAGTTTTTTCTTTCCTAGGCATGCGCCCTGCTTTTCTGAGAGCGTCTCGGAGAATGAAGTCGAGCTGAGCGTTTGCGCTGCGCAATTCATCATCTGCCCACAGACGCAATGCCTCCAGGATCTTAGGGTCCGTCCGTAAAAGAAAAGATTCACGAGCCATCGGCTCTCCATTCAACTCCAGTTTTCAGGGCTGAAGCGTTGAATGCTCTACATTCAACGCTTTTTCATCCTGTAATCCTAATTGTAAAGCGACCCGGTATTGATCACTGGCTGCGTGTGACGGTCACTACACAAGACGACGAGCAAGTTGGAAACCATCGACGCTTTGCGTTCATCATCGAGTTCGATGATGTTGTCTCTTTCGAGATGCTCCAAAGCCATTTCCACCATGCCGACCGCACCTGCCACGATTTGTGTTCGGGCAGCGACGACGGCTTGCGCCTGTTGACGTTGCAACATCGCAGCGGCAATTTCAGGTGAGTAAGCCAGATGACTGATACGAGCTTCAATGACGTTGACACCTGCTTTGTCGAGTCGCTCCTGAATGTCAATTTGAAGTTGATCGCAAACTTCCTGGGTGCTGCCGCGCAATGAAATTTCGTGATCTTCACTGTCATACGGATGGCGACTTGCGAGGACTCGCAAAGCTGCTTCACTTTGAACTTCAACAAAGTGTTCAAAGTCATCAACTTCAAACAATGCTTCGGCTGTGTCGGTCACTTTCCAGACAACGACAGCCGAAATATCAATCGGGTTACCGTCGCGGTCGTTCACCTTTGAAGGCTTGCCACCTGACCGTTTTCCTTTCTCGACGACTTGTCCTGCCTCGTTCTTCCTGTCCGAAGATGTCGTTGACCCGGTCTCGAAGTTCCGAATTCGAAGCGATAGCTTTTTCTTGGAGAAGAATGGATTCACCCAGTAAAAACCGGATTCTTTAACTGTCCCTTTGTAGTCACCAAAGAGCAATAACACTCGGGAATCGTTCGGTGCAACCGCCAGAAATCCAAACAGAGTGATAAAGGCACTCAAGCCCATGCCGATCGAAACAAAAATCAGAAAAATGTTCGGTCCAGGAAACCGGTTGACATTCCAAATCAGGAGTGCCAACCCACCAATCAACAACACTGGCACCAACACCAACATGCCCCAACCCGGCTTCGGAGTAAATTTCTTTTCCACAATCATTGCAGTCAATCCTACAAGAGTTCCTTGAGTAACAAGTGATACCACAGTGATATCACTTTGATATATGCCTGTCAACGGGCAATTGAGCAGGGCGGATCAAAGAATCTCACAGAAATTTCGAGAATCCGGAAATCCACAGTGACCATGAGACACAGATTGTGGCTGTGAAAGAAGTTGTGACGAGAATGCGGAAGAGGGAATCAAGCCATGACTGAAATTCGCCACGAATTGTAGACGGCTGATTCAGGGTGTACTCTCTTAGGCGAATATCACCACACTCAACGTGGAACTCCATCACCGACTTTCTGACACAGTCCATTCAACGGTTAGATCTACCAATTGATGCGAGGATGCGAGTTAGGGATGCCCAAAGCAAACAAACATCATTGGAAGAAAGTGATTCGACTTTTGATCCTTGCATTTATCACTGCCAAGTGCATTGGATGCTATGCAATGGTTCCGCACCCTTGGGGAAATGGAATTCACGGAGACCTGCCAGGGAATCATTCAATTCATGTGAAATCAAGAGTGCTTGGCAACAACGTTGATTTTCAAATCCATGTCAACAAAGGTGATAAAACTGTCGGTGCTTGGGTTTGTAAGTCGGGGCATGCGTCTAGTGAGTTTGTAACAATTAGGTATTACGAGAAAATACCCGGTGAGATCATCATCGTGATTGAACTGTCAAAAAATGAATTCATTTCGATAGACCTAGCTTCAAAGGATTGCGGTTGCTTCACTTCGAGCGCGCCTGAGCAAGCCACGAAAATCGCAGGAATTGAATCCGCTAGTGGCTACACTGGATTTTGGTTAAGCCCGTTACTTCCATGGTAGTTTTAGAGGGTCACCTGCCCGGTGCATTGGCTGAGACAAAACAGTTCCACACCCAGGAGGACGCATCATGAGTGAGAGAAAGAACGCGTCTTCGCGAAAGTGGATTCTGAGTGTTGTCACATGCACAGCTCTGTTGATGGCGTTAGCGTTCCTTGAAATCGAGAGAGTGGGACGAGGAGAACTCTTCGTGTTTTCTTTTCCCTGGGATCGCGCTCCCAGTCAGAGTGAACTCAATGACGCAAAACGATCTGCGAGAGAATCTCTTCTTCCGGCATTGCTTTCACTCGCCATGGTAGGCCTGATCACGGGTTATGCATTCCCCAAAAGACGACGCAGTACGCAAACGTTGCCAAGATTCTGGCGACTGCCTCTGCTCCTTTTTGCACTTGCCGTTCTCGCAGATCTTGGAACGACATTGTGGTTCTTCCATGTTCGCGGCGTTGACCATGAACTTCATCCTGGAATCCGCCTAGTCAGTTACGCCTATGGTCGAACGGTTGGTCCTGTCTTGGGAAAGCTTGTGCAGGCGGTCGGGATACTCATGCTCTCAAGCCTGTTCGCTCGGCACGGTGGAACCCTCATGATTTCTGTCACTCCCCTCTACTTCATCGCGGCGATATACAATTTTTCTTTAATGTAAATGAAATGGTCTGATCATTGTGAGTGGTCCAGGATAGTAAAGACCTTCCGTAGTATTGACTGATACCAGCAACGAATGGCGAAGGAATTCAATCTGAGAGTGGACAGACTGAATTTTGGTTAAGCCCATTATTCCCAGGGTAGTTTTAGAGGGTCACCTGCGATGCATAAATGAATAGAATGCAAAGCGATCAACTACTTTTGCTTCTGTTATTCTACCTTCATGAACCCCGCAATCGGAATCGAGTGATAATACCACGTGAGTGGTTCCTGTTTCCCATCGAGATGGCTAGTCTTGAGTTGGATTTCGGCTTTTTCGATCAACTCTTTTTTCACATGAATTCTAGCGACTTGTTTGCCGTCAACTTCTCTTGTCGCGAGCGAGAGTACCAGGTCCGCCATGTTCCCTCCACTTTTGTGCTTGTCGGTACTGGGAATGTAAAAATCGATTGAGTTGAGCGGCTTGAGTCTCCCTTCGTCGGCGAGAGTGAATGTAATTGTCACACGACCAGTGCCGTGGTCATAGACTGTGACCTTGTAGTCCAGCTTTAATTTTTCCTTTGACTCGCCAAGTTCAAAACCCAAGGCCCAGGCTGGTGAAGTTGTCATTGCAAGAGTGGCGAATCCCACGACAGACAAACAGAAAGTTCGAGCAAACATGAAAGGCCTCCGACTGGCGTGAACTATTGTCGAGAAATTGTTTTCTTAGGAACTATCGTTGCACTATGAATGCTTCAAGCTCACGTTTAATTTGTTCTTGAGATTCTGGTGAATAGCCTTCAATGACTTGCAGGTTGCCCCAGACGGGATTTGGCCAGCAGGGATCTTCCGGATGACGACCGATGACATGCAAATGCAGTTGCGGGACAAGATTACCGAGGGCGCCGAAGTTGAGTTTGGGAGAATGAAATCGCTGGCGGACGAATCGACCAATCAGCGCGCATTCATCCATGATCTGGTCACGTTGCTCCGATGGTAAGTCGAGAAGATCGGCAATTTCCGTCTCAGGCACAAGGATAAACCATGGAACCGCTGCGTTGCTGTGTAGGAGGACATGGCATTCCGTCAGCCGCCCAACTTTATGGCAGTCTTCAACCAGTTGTGGATGTAACTCGAACGATTCAGCGTTATTCACATTCAATCCCTTGCCGCTCTATCCCTAATCCGCTCAATCACTTAATCAAATAAACTTTCCCGCGGAACTTGACGAGCAGTTGCTCATCTTCTTCCTGAAGGGAGAGGACTTCATTTTCGGCGGATGTGTTCGCTTCGGTCAAGGCGAAGTATTCTTTTGAGTAGCGTTTGATTTCGACGATCTTCTTCTTGTCCTTTTCGAGGTCAAGCGATGCTGTTTCTGGAGTGACGAGCAGCTTGCCTCGTTGATAGAGCGTTTGCGTGCCGGTTTTGCGGACGATCTTTTTAAGGTCAACCTTCGCCTTCGCTTCACCACTTACTGAGCGTCCTAAACTGCCGCCTAGTCCAAAGCCACCGCCTTGTTGTCCGCCACCTTGTTGTCCTTGTTGCCCACCACCGAACCCACCGCCGCGGTAGCTTAATCCCGGTTTGTTTGCGGGACGTCCTCCGTTCCTCGCTGAACGCTGCGATTGACTCTTGGGTCGAGATAACGCATCACTCAGAGCGCCATCGGATCGTTCTTCCGATTCAGCATTCTTCGCATTCTTGAAGCTTTGCTTCAGTCCACGTTGTAGAAAACTTCTGCGACCGCCGCTCTCGTCCAAATCACTCAGGCTTGACCGAGTCAAACTTCGGTTGCTCGCCGATGCGAGTTCCGGGCGGACTGTTTCATCTGCAAGAAATGCGGTATATGGGGTCAAGATGCCGTGCTTGGTGGAGAGCATGACTAATTCATTGACCAGCTCTTCGTTTTTGCCGTTCAAATCGAGGTCGTCGATAATTTCTCCGATCCGCCGCGTGGCCCACAGTTTTTCGATGAAAGAATTCGTGTGGTTGCCGACTTTTTTGTCGAACTTGCCTGCAAATGTCATCGTTTTTTCTTCGCCGCCAACGTTGCCAGTCAGTTGAATTTTTGCAGCACCTGTTTTGCGATAGCGACCGACGATGACAAGTTGCTCACCTTCGAACAGGTCAACTTCACCACCAGGATAAACTCGATTAACAGGCTTCCCGGAGCCAGGCTTATCGAACTCGAACGACAGCTTCACGCCAGTCATCACAGGTGAGGAAATTCGTCGAAAAACTTTCGCAACATGGTCTTCGATATCTTCATCCGGCCGCACGTATTCGCTCAGCCCATGATTTTCACGAGCAAGTCGGTCGAGCAAACGACTGTTCACGTCGTAACCGACACCAAAACTCAGCACACGAGCGCGAACTTCATTTGATTGTCGTGCAACTTCAGCAATCAACGCTTCTTTCGTAATCCCAGAAGTTGGGCGTCCATCGGTCATAAACAGAACATAACTCGGACGCTTATTGTCTTGTAAATTCCTGAGCGCAGTCGAAAGCGCCCCGTGGATATTCGTTCCTCCACCGGCAAACAACCCATCGACATACGCCAGAGCTTCTTCGCGCGAACGTTTGTCGAAGACTTCCAGCTCCGGTAAAAACGATTGCACAGTGCTGTCGTACGAAACGATGTTGAATAGGTCTCCTTCATGGAGATTGTTCAAGATGAACTTCGCCGCATCTCGTGTCTGTTCGATCTTCTTACCAGACATGCTGCCGGATTTATCGACGACGAAAATAATCGTCTTCGGCTGCGTCTTGCTTTTGTCGTCTTGAATCTCCGGCGACGCCAACAGCAGGAAGTATCCATCTTCATCCTTGGTTGGTCGGTATGTGAGCAACGTCGTACTGACTGCTCCGGACTTCGCATCGAAGAATAACCGGAAGTCGGAACTCGGGACGATGTTCTGCCGCTCATAAAGAACGACCGCTCGTTTTTTCGTCGGGCGTTTGATCGAAACTTCATGCGTCGGGCTGTAGATATTCTTGATGTTCGTGCCGCTCTCAATCGCCAGATTCACACGAACGTTCTTCACCGGAGCCGACGTATACTTCGCCGTACTCAGCGGGAAAAGGAATTCCGTGAGACCATGTTCTTGACGCAGCAGCTGGCTGTAATGAATCGATACTGTCCGCGTTTCCCCAGCCGGAATCGGAAAAACGCTCGTTTGAAACATGCCGGTTCCGATCCATTCAAGGAGTGCTGGATCTTTCTGGGAACGAACAATCGATTGGTATCGGTCACGGGCTTCGTCCGCTTTCATCAACTTCGCCGGGAGTTCCTTACCATTGACGAGCAGCGTCATCGCATCAATCGCCCCATCGTACGGCAACGGAAAGACAAACTGTGCCTGAATCGTTCTTGACCCGGTGTTCTTAAATGTCTGCGAAACCTGCACATCCGCGACCTGATCCTTTAACCGGGCTTCGACTGCGAGTTCATCAATCTGATACGAAACCGCCTGTGGCCTGGGAGTCGGTCGTGGCAGTCGAATGTTGTCATTCGTGATGACTAAAACACCCTGGGCAAACAAAGAGGTCGCGGAAACCGCAACCAAGGCAAAAGTAGTAGCAAGCGTTCTCATCGATCCATGTCCTTCAATTGAAGTGGAATTCCTCCTGAGTAGACGATGATACACCTGCTTGGTTCCAGAAATCACGGAAAATCGGTGAATGTTCTGAAGTCGTTGAGACGTTTCAGGCAACAGAGAGCAAGCCGCATGCAGTTATCAATTCGGAAACTTCTGCCATACCGAACACAGCAACGAAGTGTCATTATTGACAGTGAACTAATGTTCACGTAAAGTGCGGAAATGCCACCTCGAAATCAAATCATTGGTCACCTGGACGCGGACTGCTTTTACGCGTCGGCGGAACGCGTTCGACACCCCGGATTAAAACATATTCCACTGGGAGTGCTTGGCAACCAGGGGGCGTGTGTGATTGCCAAGTCGTACGAAATGAAAAACTATGGTGTGAAAACCGGTGTGCCGATCTGGGATGCCGTGAAACTTTGCCCGCATGGTGTTTACGTGAAACGAGACTTCCACTGGTACGAAGTCCTTTCGCGAATGATGCTGGACTACGTGCAGACAATCAGCCCGAAAGTTGAATACTATTCCATTGATGAGTTCTTCTTTGATGCGTCTGAGTTGACTCGACAACTCAGACGTTCCATGCACGAGCCTGCCGGCACAGTGTACGAAGCAGCTCGTACAGTGCAGGATGATATTCTCAAGCAAACCGGAGTGCCGGTTAGCATTGGCATTTCTCGCTCACGAACACTGGCGAAGCTGGCTTCTGACTATGGAAAACCATTTGGCTGCTTCGCCTTGCTGGATAAAGACGAAATCGCCCGGTTTGTGGAGTTGATCGACATTCAGGAAGTGACCGGAATCGCAACTCGCAGTGCGATCAAACTGGCTGATCATGGAATTCGGACGTGTGGCGATTTCCGCAGAGCGGACGCAAGGTTGATCAACAAGTTACTCACGAAAAAAGGAGAAGCCCTTTGGTGGGAGCTTCATGGAGAAACAATCACTCCGATTGCCACACAAAGACCAATGCACAAAGCGATTGCTCGCGGAGGGAGTATTGGAGAATCAACAAACAATCCCGACATCTTACAGGCATGGCTGGCCAGGAACGTGGAACGCCTCGTCGAAGCAATGTACTGGCACCGATACGTAACGCACCGACTATCGGTTTCACTGTCTTACAAAGAAGGAAAGCATTGTTCTGATCGGTGCAAACTTCCTGAAGCAAGCAACGCTTCCGAATTGCTTCTGCCAGTTGCAAAGCATTTGTTTGAGCGGTGTTGGATCAGGCAGATGCGAATCAGTCACATGCACATCATTGCTGATGACCTGCAATATCTTGGAACACACCAGCGTTCACTATTTGTCGACCAGAGTCCTCGTCTCGACAGTTTAAAGCGACTCATCAACGAGAAGCTGGGACGCTTCAAGCTCCGCAGCGGAGAAACACTGCCGCTCACAGAAATCTACGGCGACGACGCACACCAGTACGACATTTGCGACGTGTATGGAAAAAGTTGCTTTTGATGTTTTGTCATCACCAGGAATTCCGTTGCATTCAACTCGACAAGGCGGAACGCGCGTACCAATTCGAAAAGTGCATTATGTTCGGAATTGCCTTACTACGTCGCGAAGTTCCGGATGAATTCATCGCACGTCATCACTTGCAAGGGCGAATCACACGACGCACGAAAGAGTCTGATGAAGAATTACTCTTTCTCGACCAGCATTGTGTTCCTGTCCTACCAGTTTGGTTGAATGGTCAGTTGCAAATTCTCGCCTGGGGAAACCGCAACCCAAGCTCACAACTCCCACGCACGGGTTGGTGTATGACTGACAGCCTCAAAGAAGGTCAATGGGAATCGCTGCAACCCGTCGAAGTTTGCATTCCAGCATCCTACGCATGTGACCGAGGAGTCTGGTATCTCGTCACGGAAGGAATGCGTGGAGTCATTGTCAAAGAGAGGAGCCGCCAAGTCGTCTATCTCCTTTCGCAACAGGCCACTCACTACTACGAAGTAATGACCAGAAATCGCCGTATGCCAGTATTCATCGGCGAAACAATTTAAGGAAATGACAACAAGACAACGCAGATGGCAAGAGCTCTTGTCGCGTCCTCTGGGGTGGCTGTGTTGTCATTCCCTGCTCGATCAGGAGCATCCACTCAACGCTCGCCACGCCCATCCTTCCGCTGCGCTCCACTCTGGGTCGTGCCACCCTCAATTGTCACTCCCGGCTGTACCACCCGCCCCGTGCCGAACATGATTGGGCAGAGCCTGATCTATTTCATTTGAATGGATATTCATCCAGCAGAACTTTTTCAGGTGTTTCTCGGCGCGGATAACCAAACCCTTGAATTGCCACATTTGGACTGTTACAATCCACCTATTCCATTTAAACCACCTAAGCCATCTAAGAACGGGATGATTATCATACATGATCTCTAAAGAATTGCGGTTGTTCTTTCCATTCCCGATGCACACGTCGTCAAAAAACTCTGAAATGCGTGTGTCCGAGAGGTCTCATCGCCGCCTATCTGCACTTGTCGTGGTTGGTCTATTCATGCTCGGCGTGTCCTTCGCCGCGCCCCGATCAGCTCAGGCATCTCTCATCGAGATAGATCTGAATGCACCAGGCGACAAGTTGCTTACGCTGGACACATCGACCGGCCTCGAGTGGCTGGATATTACTGAAACGGCGGGCCTGAATTACTTCCCGGCCGAAGCGACAGTTTTTGTCACCTCACAAGGGTTCCGGCATGCGACTCAAAGCGAGGTGAGCGTACTACTCACCTCATTCGGAATTCCCAATTTTTCACCCGGTGCTGATACTGTCGCCAATTTAGTCCCAGTCAAAACGGCATTGGACTTTATGGGTAACTTAAACACAGGAGAGAACCACTTCCACCAGGGCATCTATGAGTTGGACGCATCCAATCTTGGGTTAACGCTATTGCAGGTAAACCCATTCAGCAGTGATACTACCGGATTTGCGACCCTTGTTCAGGGTACTTCTTCACCTAAATCACATAATTTTGGGGGCTTCTTCGGGGTTGGTCACTACCTGGTACGTACCGCCGTTCCCGAACCATCCAGCTTCACCCTCCTCGGCTTCGGCTGCGTGGCGTTAGTGGGTTACCGCTGGCGAAAACGAAAACAGGCCGCGTAACAAAATCAGATTATTAAAGATCCCCAAACCCGCTGGCGTTGCTAGCGGGTTTTTTGTTTGGCCACGCCAACGTCCACCACCGGACAGGTGGCACGCTCAGAGTGGAGCGCAGCGGAAGGATGGGCGTGGCGGATTCCAGAGTTGGCTTTCATTCTTCCATGACTGGTAATGTCCAGTCCATTTGAAGATGGACGCCCTCTACCCCAGCGTACCAGCGAGCACTCGACCATTTCCACTCAACTTCTTTCTGTACAAAACCTCGTCGTACTGGGCTCTCATTGTGTTTCACTGTTTTTAACACTCACGTCGACTCCACGCCCATTACTCCACTTCGATACGTGCTGGACGTGCCACTCAATGGCAATGGCACACGGCGATACTCGACTCTCAAACCATTGTCTCTCTACTCGTCCTGAATCCAGCCCCGTGAGGCTTCAATTGCTCGGTGCCAGTCGGCGGAGAGTCGGTCTCTTTCCGCGGCCTCCATGCTCGGTTGGAATTCTCGGTCGAGGGCCCATTGTTTCGCTATTTCTGCCTGGCTTTCCCAGACTCCGACTGCGAGACCGGCGAGGAAGGTGGCTCCGAGAGCAGTCGTTTCCTGAATTTTGGGTCGCATGACTTGAACGCCCAGCAAGCCTGATTGGAATTCGAGCAGAGCGTTGTTCGCGGTCGCGCCGCCGTCGACTTTCAGGCGACCAAGCGTGACGCCTGATTCTTTTTGCATTGTGTCGAGGACATCCATTGATTGAAATGCCATCGACTCCACGGCAGCTCTAGCAATGTGAGCTTTCGTTGACCCTCGCGTCAAGCCGATGATCATTCCGCGTGCGGAAGAATCCCAGTACGGAGTTCCCAGACCGACAAACGCAGGTACAAAATAAACGCCACCGTTGTCGTCGACGGTCGCCGCCAATGTTTCGACATCTGGAGAGTTCTCGATCATTTCGAGACCGTCGCGGAGCCACTGCACGACGGCGCCAGCAACGAAAACGGAACCTTCCAGGCAGTAAGTCACCTCATCACCAATTTGCCAGCCGACGGTCGTCAGCAAACCTCGCTTGGACGGAACAGGTTTCGATCCGGTATTCAGCAACATGAAACAGCCGGTTCCATATGTATTCTTCGCATCGCCAGCGTTAAAACATCCCTGACCGAACGTCGCCGCCTGTTGATCACCGGCACAGCCTGCAATCGGGATTGAACGACCGAACAATTCAGGGGTCGTCTCACCAAAGATTCCGCTCGAAGGTTTCACTTCCGGCAGCATGCAGCGAGGAACGTTGAGGACGCTGAGGAGTTCGTCGTCCCATTCCATCGTGTTCAAATTGAACAACATTGTCCGGCTAGCGTTCGAAACATCCGTCGCATGAACTGCGCCGCCGGTCAGTCTCCAGATGAGGAAACTATCAACGGTGCCGCAAAGGATCTCCCCCTGCTCTGCTCGTTGCCGCAGACCATCAACAGTGTCCAGTAAATACTGAATTTTGGTGCCTGAGAAGTAGGCGTCGACGACAAGTCCGGTTTTCTCACGAATCATCGCTTCGTGACCATCCGCTTTCAATTTCTTGCAGATCGAATCGGTGATGCGGCTTTGCCAGACAATCGCGTTGCAGACCGGTTTGCCGGTTTTCTTATCCCAGAGCACAATTGTTTCGCGCTGATTCGTAATCCCGATTGCGGCGATTTGTTCGACATCAACACCGCTCGATTCAATCGCATGCTGAGCAGTTACTAACTGCGAAGACCAGATCGCCTCTGGATCGTGCTCAACGTGACCAGGCGTCGGGAAGATTTGTTCGAACTCTTCCTGAGCCTGCGAGACAATGCTGCCGTGGTCATCGAAGAGGATTGCTCGACTGGAAGTCGTGCCTTGATCGAGAGCGAGAATGTATTTCACCGTGAAAACTCCATAAAGAATAGAAGGGACGGCAATCATCGCACAGCCCAGTCCTGAGCGTCAACTCGCTCAGAGCACATCGAATGATGAGCGTTCTGAAAATTGTCGAACCCGACTTTCAGCAGGAAATGCACAATCTCGCCGGTAGCTTTTGACTTTCTAGCACGCACTTCCAAGAATGCTTCCAACTCATTCATGAAGGAGCTTATTTCAATGTCTCGAACGATTCGCTTTGCAATCTGTTTTGCTCTGTTTTCAACTCAAGTCATTTCCATTTCTGCCGAAGATTGGCCCCAGTGGCGGGGGACTGGCGGAGATGCTGTCTGGCATGAAGATGGAATTATCGATTCGATTCCGGAAGATGGTCTGAAAATTCAATGGAGAGTCAAAATTTCCGGCGGATACTCTGGCCCCGCTGTCGTCGGTGATTTGGTGTATGTCACCGATTATGTGCGCGAGTCAGGCGATGCCTCGAACGGTCCCGGAACGATCAATCAGTTGCAAGGGGAAGAACGTGTCCTCTGTCTGAATGCAACAACTGGAGAGATCGTCTGGAAACATGCATACGATTGTCCGTATCGCATTTCTTACCCTGCTGGCCCACGCACAACACCAACTGTTGATGGCAACTACGTTTATACCTTCGGGTCGGAAGGCCATTTGTTCTGCTTCAACCGCAAAACAGGTGAGATCATTTGGTCCAAACAGTTACGAGATGAATACAAAGCCAAAACACCAATCTGGGGATTTTCTGCTCACCCACTGGTTCATGGCGAAACGATTTATTGCATTGTCGGTGGACAAGAGAGCGTCGTAGTGGCTCTCAACAAGACGACAGGTGAAGAAATATGGACGGCTCTTTCAGCGTCTGAAGCGGGGTACTGCCCACCCACGATGATTGAAGCAGGTGGCACCGAGCAGCTATTGATTTGGGACGCGGACAAGCTAAGTAGTTTGAATCCTGAATCGGGAGAGATTTACTGGTCGCAACCATTGAAGCCTCAATACGCGATGTCAATTATGGCTCCGCAAAAGTCCGGAGACTTCCTCTTTGCAAGCAGCATTGGCGATGTGGGGGCTCTCTTCAAACTTGATACGGAGAAGCCGTCTGCCAGCATTGTTTGGCGAGGTGATAATCGGTCGGCAGTTTATTGTGCGAATAGCACTCCATTTTTGACGGATGATACGATCTACGGAGCCGATTGCCGCACTGGTGCCCTGATGGGTGTTGACCTTCAAAGTGGCAAGCGTCTCTGGCAAACATTCAAGCCAACTACCGGTTCACGAAGAATGGGACATGGAACTGCGTTTATCGTAAAAAACAAAAAGCAGTATTTCCTCTTCAGTGAAACAGGCGACCTAATCACTGCTCAATTATCCAGAGAAGGTTACAACGAAAACGGAAGGTTCCATGTTCTCGAACCGACAAATGAAGCGTTCGGTCGAAACGTCGTTTGGACTCACCCTGCGTTTGCAAACGGTCATTGCTATGTGAGAAACGATGAGGAAATTGTTTGTGTTTCACTGAAAGCAGAAGACTACAAAAAATAAGCATGAACCACGACGGATCGAAATGCGAAATCGAATGACAAAGAATGTCATTGCAATTGGGATGATTGGAATTCCGGACGTCGATGACGATCCGGTGTTGTGTGCACTGCGATCTCAACAACGAATTCAGCTTTCTGCTGCATTTTCCCCAGTCTATGCAAACGTTGAGACATTCTCACGAAAGAATCAAACTTCTCCATTTGGAAGCCTGCGCCGAATCGTTAATCACGAGTGTATTCAAGGATTGATCTGGAACCAGCATTTCGACGAGATCGATCATGTGAAATGGGCCTTCGGAACGGAACCGAAACCAATTCTCGCTCGAAGGCAATTTCTGGAACAGCGTTCAATGGAATCGCTGGTTCATTTGCGCAATCGGGCGGCAAACGAGCACGTTGTGATACTTCCAGAGCTTCTGCATCGTTGGACGCCTGCGACTTTACGTTTGCGCGAGTTGATCGCAACCGAAATGGGACCAATTCGCGAAATAACGATGACAGTCCAGCATGGTAGCAGCGCTGCTTCACTGGTTCACTCCATCGACTGGATCAGAATGTTAATGGCCCTCAGAGAGGTTACCGTTGTTACAAATCGAGTAAGCGAATCGGTCTGTCTTGAGTTTGCTCGCGTTGACGGCTTGCCAGCGATTTGCGATTTGAAGATGATGAAAGACGATTCCGGCTCGCTCTCTAAAAAGGGAGAAACCCCAGCAGCACGAATTGATTGCGAGCGTGGGACGGTCGAAATCCTTTCTGACGATGATTTGAAATGGCGAACAAGCAAAGACTGGACAGCGGAACATCTCCAAAGTGACCGGTCGGCGGCGGATGTGATGCTCGACTTGTTTGGGCGACGCATTGTTGGAGGGATCGTACCTGTTCCAGATCTGAACGAATACTTGCGAAGTTACCGACTCATCGCTGCAATTCGGAACAGTCAGGAAACGGGCGATCCCATCAGTATCGACGACACGTTAATTCCCATCGATCACGGCGAACTCAGCTTTTGATCCATTAGGTCGTTTGAATTCCAGCTTGATGGCATCCGCCTGCCTGGCGTTTGAATCAATTCTCAAAGTGATTGAGTGAATGCCCGGATCCAGGTGATTCTCAAACGTTTCGCCGGATTCCAACTGTTCGTCGTCCAGCCAGAGTTGAATTCCTTCTGCTGAATTCAATGTTCCTTGAATGACCCCAACCTTGGAGACATTCAGTTCACCTTGAACGTAAACAACCGGTTGCGAAGTTCGTGTTATCAATTCTTCGAGCGGTAACTCACCGTTCGCTTTCGCATATACGGACAACCAGCTTTTCGAACGCAGTACGAGATCCTCAAAGGAAGAAAGTGTCGGAACTTCGTCGATCAACTCTTGTGGAGACTCGGTCAACAGCTTCCATCTTTGCATTCGCTGCGTGGAACGAATCGCATACTCACCCGGCCTTCCAAGCATTGAGAGGAACTTCGCCAAATCGATGAACTCCGCGTGGGTCATGAATTTCACAAGCCCTTTGGGCATGAGCGACTTTCCTTCGATTTCGTCTTCAATATCGTCAATGGGGATCGATGTTTGCTTGCCGGTCGCGTCTTTCAAGACAAGTGCATTCGCAGTTCGGTCGGAGACCAGCCCTTGATGAATTCTCCCTGCGGTCGTAACAACAACGCGCGTTGTGTACGCCTCCTTGATCGCTTGATCCGGATCAAGAACGGACATGACAACATAATCAACAGGTGAACTCGCCCCGATCGCGCTCAGATCAGGACCGATCTGCCCGCCCGCTTTACTGACAGCATGGCATTTCATGCAACTCAAATCGTTACGCCGGAAGACACGTTCGCCTCTTGCTGCGTCTCCCTGCTCATTCACTTCGATCACAAGTGCTGCCAACTCTGCCTTTGTCGGTGGTTTGGGATCACCAGCGATCCCTGCGATTTTGGATAAGACATCGGACAATTCTTTGTCAGTTCGTCCAATCGAAAACATGTGCCGCAGCGCCAGCTTCGCAACATCTCCCTGAGGAGGGTTTGCCTCAACCGCGGTCGCTAAAACTTTTGAGCCTCCTTCTCGATCAAGAAAACCATCGAGAATTGTCGCCGGAAGATCTCTTTCGCCAGCGTCCACAAGTGCTTTGGCGGCCAGGCTCGCTGCTGCATCGACATCGATTCTTGACAAAACACGAATCGCCGTTGAACGCTCATGAAATGTGTGATCTGCTTGCGCGATATTGCTCAACAACGATTTCGTTTTGTCTGGTGCTATATTCGCCATAGAAAGCAGAGCACTTGTCTGCACCTCGAAGTTGACCTGGTCATTCGTCGCAATAGATTTTAGTGATTCGAATGCCGCTGGAATGTTCCATTGACCAGCGAGTTGAATTGCAGTCTCGCGAATCTCTTTTTGGTTGGAGTCAAAAAGCTGGGCAATATCTGAAAGATCTCCGGAAGGTACAACCTTACGCGTTGTCGACGCGTCGGAGAGTTGAAGAAGAGCGCTGCTCCGTAAATCATTAGGCCAATGGTCAGGCTCGACAATTTGATCGAAGACAAACCGCAAATCGTGCTCGTTGCCACGGTCGCAAATCAGTTTCACGATTGTTCCCAAACGTTGCTCTGGGACGCGACCACTTTTCAAGAGCTTGAGCATTGATCCAACAGCACTCGGAGGTTCTGCTGCAACGGCGGGCGAGGCCAGCGCGAACACATAAATTGAACTCAACAGAATCAACACGAAAACACCAGGACGTTTCAACATCGACAAGTTACTCCAGGAAGGTCTCATCACTTTGATTCAATGAAATCAGAAAAGAATGCGATGGCAGGTCATCCAGTCGCATCATGGGGCGAGAACCCCATGATAATCGAGCGACCGATGAAATGCATCTAAAGCCTGAGACTTACAGTGTTTGATGCTCTGTAAGGCAGATGTCGATTACGAGATCAGCACGTGTTTTTCATGTCAGTTTCCAGGATGCCTTGCTTTTCCGATCAGGTAAAATGGGTGTTTCGGTGAAAGCTTGCGAGCCTTCCCTGTTTCATGCCCTGATCCGAATAAAGATGTGAGCGGCATTTTTCTGCTGATGGCAGACAATCGTTGTCGATCAACCTGCTATTCGCCGTTTTAACGGTGTCCCTTCAGAGAGTCTCCACACACCTTCATCCACCGAGGGATTGAAGCATGACGCGTCAGCGACGTTCCAAGCGCTACCCTCCAAAAAACCTCCTAGTCATTCTCATCGCTTGCGGTGCGTTGGCACTTGTTCACGCCAACTCCGATCCGACAGCGATTGGTGGTAGCCCAATGGAAGTGAGCGTCTCGATGATGCCACCACTTCTTCAACTCCCTCCTGCTCCCGCTCTGCCTAACCGGGCTTCGAACGCGATTCAAGAAGACGTTGCAGAAGGAAACGTGACGGTGTCTCACGTTGAAGACCCGATGGTCCTTCACGGGATTTGGGCACTGAAGATGACAGAAACGCTACTACGAAAAGGAACAAAATCTTTTGAGACAATCCCCGACTACACGGCTTCGTTCTATAAGCAAGAGAGATTGAACGGCGTGCTCAGTGAAGGTTCAATTATTGAATTCAAAATGAAGCATGAGCCATTCAGCGTCTACATGAAATGGCTCAGTGGGAGTGATAAAGGGCAGCAGGCAATTTTTGTCAAAGATCAAAACGATGGAAAATTGCTCGTTCAGCCTGGAGGCATCAAAGGTCGGCTCACGGGTGTCCTCCCTCTCGATCCAAACGGAAGCCTCGCAATGGCGAAGTCCTTACACCCCGTAACTCAAGTTGGAATTCTCGAACTCGCCAGAACGATTTTGAAATACCAGGAAAAGGACCTTGCACGCGGAACCGGACTTCAGTGCCAACTCGTGGATGGACAATCCTTCGATGATCGTCCCTGTTATGTCTTCACTTGCGTGTATGAGAGTCCAGAAATCAACAGCGACTATCGCAAATCTATTTTCTACATTGACAAAGAACTTTCAATGCCGACTTGCGTTAAGAACTTCTGCTGGGCGAAAGATGCAAACCCAGAGACGATCGACGAAGAGACATTACTCGAGTTCTTTGCCTACTCAGATCTCAAGCTGCTGAAGAAACTCGACGTCGCAGAATTTGACGCGAAAAATCGAGCTTACCGAATGCGTGTTCGTCGTTAGAAAACGTTCGAGTGAAAACAACAAAACAAAGCCGCAGCGGAAATTCCACTGCGGCTTTGGTCGTTTTGAAGTCGATCTCGATTAAGTCGAGATCAGCTTATTTAGGGGCTTCGACAATTGGAGCATCGCAATCGATGTCACACTGATTGTCATCGCACTCATCGCGGACGTCGTTGAAAATCGATCCACGAGTGTAGGCAGCGTCTCCACCTTGTCCGAATTGTTTAGCTTTGCTGAATCCAGTGAAACAGTAGCTCTGATTGAGTTGACCAATCGCATCGGCAACGTCGTTGAGTTCTGAAACAACAGCGTGTTGAATTTCGCTCAAACCGACAATCAGGCCGATTACGAGGATGGTCGCCACGAGGACGAGTTCAGCAGAAACGATGAATCCTGCTTCGTCATTTAGAAGTGTACGCAACATTTTTTAGTTCCCTGTTTTGAAGTAATAATTCTTCGATTTTTGAAAAAACTTGAGTATCTGAGCATCTTGAAATCAAGACGACTCGATTCGAAATGGGAAAGGCTGATCCCCCTTCACATTTCACACTGGTTCAACACCCCGATCCGATGTTGACTCTCACCACGGTTGACAGGTCGGTGTCAACTACGACTACTGAACGCTTCCAATCAAGCTGTCGCCGTTGCTACGAGAAGCATTCAGGTACGTCCAAAAGTTGATGTTTTCAACATGAGGACGATTCTTCTAAATGCACCGGGCATACCAGAAATCAAAACATAGTGGTGAGTGATGGCATCACAAAGAGAGAGCTTTCGTTGAGCATTCGACACAAACTTTTACAAAGCCGGCAGTTGTGTCTGAATTGTCGCCCCAAAAGAAAGATGCACAAACGCCACGCGAATTGCCCAAGTGTGAGGTGCAAAAGAAACGTGTTCAAAACTCTTAGCAGAATGTTCACTCAGTTTGTTCGCGATTTCAAACAAGAAGCAACCACTCCGGACAGGGAACCGAAGTGGTCGCTAAAATGATTGATCTGCTTTTGAATTCTCTATCGAATTTTCGGTTCTTCTACGAGCGGTGGATCGCAATCAATATCGCACTGATTGTTGTCACATTCATCGAGGACATCGACAAAGATCGATCCGCGAGTGTAGGCAGCGACTCCACCCTGGAATTGCTTAGCCTTTGAGAATCCACTGAAACAATAGCTCTGATTCAAACTTCCAATTGCATCGCCAACATCGTTGAGTTCAGAGACGACGGCGTGCTGAATTTCGCTGAGTCCAACGATCATTCCGATGACCAGAATGGTCGCGACGAGGACAAGTTCAGCGGAGACGATGAAGCCTGCTTCATCATTGAGTAATGTACGCAACATTTTTAAGTTCCCATTTGTAATTTTTGTATCTTGAATGAATCGGCGACATGCCAATTCAATTCGCTATGAATGGAACTGATCCTCCCACTCACAGGTTTTTGTCATACTCACCTTCGCCCAGGCGAGTTCAGACGAAAGCAGACGCAGGGCGACGCATCCGCTACGATTCCCCCTGGGAGTTCAGCAACGAACGGTTGCAAAATTGCTTCCTTGGGGAACAAAGTGTGATGACAGTTATTCACTCTTTGTGCAAGAATCCAAAAGCAACAGCTATGCCGATTGTGACGGATATAACCGTAAGACGGG
>JAJDEL010000454.1 GCA_029259835.1 Planctomicrobium sp.
GGTTCAGGATGAAGACAAATTCGCTCCATCGGGTAGGGATTGGTCATGCCTTGTTGTCTTGGCGGGGATGGTACTTTGTATTGTGACTTTCTTTGCGATGAACTGGGCACTCTGGACGAACTTGCGAATTCCGCACGGTGATTCGGTGATGTATGAGGAACACTTGTGGAACTGGACTCATGGGAAAGGCTTCCGAAGTTATCTCGACCAGGGCTTATTTCTCGGCGAGCACATTCAAGTTGTTCATCTATTGCTGTGGCCGCTGTATCAACTCTGGCCGTCGCATTTGCTGCTTGAATTGTGTGAGACATTCGCGCTCGCTTTGGGAGCGATTCCGATTTATCTCATCGCCCGTCGACGCTCGAAAAGTGCAAAAGCGGGGACATTTCTCGCGTGTGCATATCTGCTTTACTTCCCGCTGCATTACCTCGACATCGCGATTGATTTCAAAACGTTCCGACCGATTTCATTTGGTGTCCCGCTCATGTTGTGGGGAATCAATGCGCTGGAGCAAAAACACTGGAAGCAAATGACGCTGGCTTTCATTCTCGCGCTGACATGCAAAGAAGATTACGCGATTGTCATCGCACCGCTCGGCCTCTGGGTCATCTGGAATGAATGGGTCACTTCTAGATGTCACGGTCAACTCGTTCAGCAGAAGTCGATAGCTATTGGTGCAACAACCGCAGTCCTGTCGACTGGGTACTTAATGTTCGTCGTGAAGTATGTGATCCACTGGTTTCGAAATGGAGAAACCGTCCATTACGCTCGGTACTTCGAAGCGTTTGGCGAGACACCTACGGAAATCGTTTGGACGATGTTGAGTCAACCTCAACTCCTCTTTTCAGAGTTGGTTACAGTTGGTGCCGTCATTTACTTGTTGCGAATGCTTGTGCCGCTGGGATTCCCACTGCGAGGGTGGTCGCAATTGCTCGTGGGATTTCCGCTCTTTGTTTTGCTCTGCCTGAACAACATCGCGATGCAGCCACCAGGGCCGTATCACCATTTCCATGCCCCGCTGGTTCCGATCATCATTTGGGCAGCGTGTGCGGGAATTGGATCGGGAAAGGCAGGCGAGAACCCGGCCCGTCGAGCGGCCTGGATTTTCAGTTGTTCGCTTGCGGCTAGTGTCTTCTTCAGTTTCTCACCACTCAGCATCCGGTTCTGGGACTCTGGTCATGAAATGTTCTGGCGGAACCAATACGTTCAAGATGAACGGGCAGAGCAATTTCAGAAAGTTCTGGAGGAATTGCCGACGACTTCCCGCGTCGCATCCACGGACTACGTTCACTCTCGGTTGACCCACTTCGAGCGTTCCTACGACTACAGCGATTACCCCCGTGCCGTTGCGAATTATGAAGACCGCGTGCCGAACGACACCCAATACATCGTCATTGACCGTCGCCACAAGTACAGCATCGGTCGTTATGATGAATTGAGCCAGATTCGAGAGTTACAACGGAGCCCGGAAGACTGGGAACTTCTGCCAGATCGAACTGGCGGTTACTTCATCATCTTAAAACGCCGCGATATCACAGCATTGCCCACGGAATAACTGTGATGACCGATGCAAACGGTCCAGCGTTGTGACTCCGTTTTCGCAATTGCTCGCTCTTTTCCGGATTTTGCAAACGACCGTTATTTCGTGATCTATTCTTCCAATAAGAGACGTGGTGCAAGTCCACAAAAGCTCGGAATCAAGACACCGGCTCCGGCGTGCTGAATCCTCCCGCCAACCGAATTCCGCAAGTTCAGTTGGTATTCGGAACGTCTGTGAGTCGGTGTTTTTTGTTCCAGGTTCACATGATCTTTGATGTGAACCTTCTCCAGAGAAAAGCCTGTCAGGTGCAATTCAACGTACCCGACAATTGTTCTCTTACTCGACCGGATATGCGGTGATGACGTTTTTGTTTTCGAGGACCAGACGAACTTTTTTGCAGGGTGGGTACCCTTTACGCTTTCCAGATTGACCGCCGACGTAGCCGACTTTTCTTTTTAAGTCTGCGGTGATGACAGTTCTTCCTCTCTGGTTTTCTGTTTTGACGGTCGGCGGTCCGCGCTCTTGCGAGAGTGTCCAGACTTCGTCGAGAAGGGTCAGGATCTCGTTTCTCTCGCCGATGAAAACACCATGGACAGGCTTGCCTGATTCGTCTTGAGAGTGCTTCATGATATGGGCGAGGCGGTGGCCGTCAGCACTTCCGGATCGATACATCAGACCGGCAGGCGACTCGAAAACATCAGTGCTCGTTTCCACGAGAAAGTCTTTCGATGGTGATGGAGGCGGCGACTCTGGCGCCGTGGCATTCTCGTGCTTACCATCTGGAAGAGTGGCTTCCTGAGTTTGAGAGGAAGTCTCGCCAGATTGCTTGCCGACATCTTCAGCAGGCTGATTCAGAATGGCGATGACGATGAGCACAATCACGATCAAGATCTTAAATGGCGTCAGCTTCAGCGAAGGCTTCTTGCCTGTGTGGCGACTGCTCATGTGCTTTGACTTTTAATTTCCACTGGGTGAAAGACTTGTTGCGTCGACGAGTTTGCCGTCTGAGAGTTCCAGATGCCTGGGGAATCTGCCAGCTAGCTCGTGGCTGTGTGTCACGCAAATCAGCATGGTCTGCTGTTCGTTGGCAATTTCCAGGAGGAGTGAACCGACTGCGTCTGCGGTTTTTGGATCGAGATTCCCGGTTGGTTCGTCTGCCAGCAGCAGTAATGGCTGGTTGATGAGCGCCCGGCAAACCGCGACACGTTGGCGTTCACCTCCAGAGAGTTGTCCCGGTCGATGGTGTAAACGGTCCGCCATGTTGACACGTTCGAGCAACGACTGCGCCCGGTCTTGCAGGTTCTCGCTATCACTAGAGCCAGCAAGTGTCGGCAGGATCACGTTCTCCAGAACAGTACACTGCGGAAGCAGGTGATGGTCCTGGAAAATAAAACCGATTTTCTGATTGCGAAACTTGGCTTGCGCGGCTTGGTCGAACTTGAGCGGTTGTTCATCCGCAATCACAATTTCACCAGCGGTCGGTTCATCAAGCAAACCGATAATGTACAGCAGCGTACTTTTCCCGGAACCAGACGGCCCAGTAATTGCAACGGCATCGCCGCGATTCATGCTGAGATCGGCTTGCTGCAAAATCGTCAACGTACCAGCGGCGGTCGTAAACGTTTTCGTTAACTCCTTGACGCTCAACCCGACACTCATAGATTGTCTGCTTCCTGTCTTGAACGCTGCAGGGATTCTGATTGCTGTCCGCCTGGTGAACGCCGAGATTTTTCACCTTGAGCCGGGCGGTCATCACGATCAAAACGTCCTCTAGGCCCCCGCCCACCAGGGGCACGATTATCGAAATCGCGAGGAGGATCTCCTTGGCCTCTACGAGCGTTACCTTTGCGGTCTTCTCTGCCAGGCTGGTTTTTATTAGGATTGAGATCAAACAGTCGGCGCATGTCCTCATGATCAAATACTTTGTGAGAAGGCGCTCTCTTGGAAACCAGTTCTTTGTAAAAGTCAATCGCTTCGAGTTGAAGGAGTTCGTCTTGCTCACCTTCGGAGAGTTTTTCGAAAAGATCTTCCAGTTTTGATTGCTTCGAGAATTCGACTTCTTGCCGTTGAGCGTGAGCCTGGACAATTAATGTTTTCATGATGACAATTTGAATTCGCATAGCGGCAGAAGGAAATGAGTTCTGTTCCTTACCTATGGCAATGTATTCTCGAGCACTCGAATTCTCGACGAAGGAGTCAAAGACGCGAGCCATTTTATCAAAAGATTGTTGAAATTGCGGAAGGACTCGTGATTCTCGAAGACTCGGATCAGGCGGGCCTGATAACGTGCGTTCTTTGATCAGTTGGAGAAGACGAAAATGTCTGGGAGGTCCTTCCAACTCTTGCAACACGCTGCGGTCTTGATCTGTCAATGTATCTCGTGCCGATTCTTGGAGACCGCTCATCAGATTAGAAAAGTTTGATGGCGATAAAACGGGAGCATCTCGGATAAAACGAGGCATCATTCCTCGTGAATTTCGATATGATCTTTGCAGGATACGTGCGGCATCACGCGACCGTTGTTCTCCAATGATTTCATTCATCAGGGCAATGCGTTTTTGAGGATCGGTTGTTTCTTTGAGTTTATCGCGTTGGTAAGGCTCGATAGTTTCCAGCCATGCGTGGTATTGATCCAGCATTTCGGCCCATTCGCCAGAGTTCTGTTGATTCAGTTCCTGGTGAAACGTTTTGAGTGTTGAAATTTCCTGAGCGTCCATGAGTTTGTATGCTTCGAAATTTCGATCCAGGCGATCACGTTCCGACTGTGTCATCGATGTGATCGCTTGCCGGTTTTGTTCAAGGCGATCTCGCGTTGCTTGATCACCTCTCACTAAAAATGGAGCAATTCCGAGGGAAATACCAATCGAGAGCACGATCCAGATGCGAACATTATTTCTGTTCATGGCTTGTTGCCTTTCCCATCTGTTTCAGAAGTTCCTCACTGGCAGTCAGTTGGTTCAGAAACTCAACGCTTTGGACTTCTTCGTAACGGTCCAGGTTCTTCATCAGGGGGAGTTCTTCGACCAGAACATCTTCCGGTCGCTCAATTATGTGATTCGTGATGGCAAAGCCTGCGACGGATGCAATTATCAAGGCGACGGTCCATCCTATTAGAACGAGAACTTTCTGAGTGTTCTGAAACCACAACTGGTCTGAGATGGAAACTTTGACTTCTTCCAACCTGACCGTGGCAAGCGTTTTTTCGACGAAATCCTTCGGGGCATCTGGATGAGGGAGTTCGTCCAGGAGATCGTAGGTTTTTGAGAGTCGTTCAAGATCGTTTCTGGCGACTGAACTTTGGGCAAGGATGGACTCAATGCGGCGCGTAGCGTCCTCGTTCAACTCTCCATCAAGGTAGGCGGGAAGGTTGTCACGATCTTCAGACGATAGTCGCTGTAGTTTTTCCATGGATCTGGAACAGGATTGTTTTCTTGTTCTTATTTGCCCCACACTTCAAGTGTGAGACAAAAACGTGATACTTTCTAAATTCAAGTGATGTAATTTTCCAGGGCTTCTCGTAGATTCTCTCTGGCTCTGGAAAGGAGTGATTTGACTGCCTGGGTTGAAAGTTCCATTGTTTCGCCAATATCGGCGTAGCTCATCCCTTCAAATCGATGTAACAAGACAGCCATGCGTTGCCGTTCATTGAGAACGGTCATGGCAGACTGAACTCTTTCCTGCATTTCAGTTTTGTCCAATTGCCGCGTTGGCATCATCGCAGATTTTTCGGCAACATTGTTCTCGCCCACTTGAACGGGTTGAGACCCGCTCCCACCGACTTGAAACTGGACTTCTTTTTTCCGACCTTTTGAGCGGCGGGAATTACTCGCCAGATTATTGGCAATTTGAAAAATCCAGGTCGAAAGCTTGGCTGTCGGCTCGTAACCTTGCTTCGCACGATAAATGCGAAGGAAGACTTCCTGTGCAAGATCTTCTGCGAGAGCGGAGTCGGCGAACATATTCGTGAAAATTCCGATGAGGCGGTTCTGGAACCGCTCCACAATTTGCGCAAAGGCACCATCATCACCATCTTTGACTCGCAACATCAATTGCACGTCTGGATCGCGAAGGTATGGAGACGGACTAACTGTTGAGGTCACCACAACTGAAATTCAACTCGATATGTTTATTCTACCCGTGGCAAATATGACACATTGTTCGTAATCACGTGTCTCACTGTATCATAATCATACTGCGAGGTAAAAAAGTGTCACACTTCACCAAGAGCAAATTGTTTTTCTCAGGCCAGCTTCCTCGAAGCATTCAACCCCGGAAAGCCGTCTGAGTTTCGATTCATCAATGACAGAGACATTGTTATACTCACGGCAAGAGTTGGTACATCTCGCCTGAATGGTCAAAAAGGTCTCATTCTTTCGAGGCAAGAGTAACGGATTGAACCCATTTCTGGCAATCTGAGTGCCTCGAATTCGGGAGTCTGTTACCCTCTCTCATCTAAAATTATCACATTCCTTGTTCCCAGGAAGTTCCAAGAATCAATGTCGCTCAGCACTTTGCCTTTGAGTTATTGCACGAATGTCCATCCAGGCGAGTCGATCTCCGAAGTCGTTCATGGGCTATCTAAATATACGATCCCTGCTCAAAAACAGTTGGGACAAAAAATTGCTGCAGGATTGTGGCTGCCTGCTTCCGTGATTGCGGAAATTCAGGAAGCTCCTGCACAGCTCGATTGTCTCAACCAGACGCTGATCGATGGCGGTCTCGTTTGCTACACACTCAATACGTTCCCATACGGAAACTTTCACAGTGAACGTGTTAAAGAAAACGTGTACTTACCTGATTGGTCAACACCCCAACGGCTCGAATATACAGTCGGTTGTGCAAAAATTTTATCGAGACTGATGCCAGACGGGGTGGAAGGGAGTTTATCGACCGTTCCGCTCGGATTTAAAGCATTCGATCACGATGCAGATTTTCTTGCGAACTGCATTGACCAACTATTAAAGGTTGCTGCAGAACTCGATGAAATTCACGATGAGACAGGTCGCGTTCTCCGCCTAGCAATTGAACCTGAACCGCTCTGCGTATTGGAAACCACGACAGAAACGATTCAATTTTTCGAACAACTTTACGATGTTGCTACGACGAGAAATCAACTCGACATCGCTAAACGGCATCTTGGAGTCTGCTATGACGTTTGCCATCAAGCGGTTGAATTCGAAGACGTTGCCAAGTCAATCCGAGATCTTGTCGCGGCAGAAGTTCGCATCAATAAGGTTCACATTACGTGTGCGGTCCGTCTGGAATCGCCTGGGAATCACCCTGAGGCACGCGCGCAACTCGCGGAGTTTGTCGAGCCTCGTTATCTGCACCAGACTTTTGCTCGAAACAGCGATGGGACAACATCCACTATCGATCTTACTAAAGAATTTTGCGAGAACCCTTCAGAAGAATTTGCAAACGCGGACGAATGGCGAGTTCATTTTCACGTTCCGGTCAATGAAGAATCAATCGGAGAACTCCAGACGACTCGCGATGATTTGAAACGAGCGATTCGTACGATTGCTGATCTGGAATACGCCCCACACCTGGAAGTTGAAACCTACACCTGGAATGTTTTGCCGAGCCAAAAGAAACTCGGCTTGATCGATGGACTCGTTCAAGAGCTTTCTGCAACACAGCAGTTGCTTAGTGAACTTTAGCTCGACGGGCTTTTTAGCCGCACACTTTAAGTGTGCGACGAACGGCGCATGAAAAAACAGCCGAGCAAATGCTCGGCTGTTTCATGAATTCAGTTCGTACAACTGACGACTAATCGTCGCTGTCCTCGCCTTCCTTCTTCTTTTTCTTCTTTTTCCCAGAGGCGACTTTGAAAACGCGAACTTTCGGCAAGCCGTAGGGACTTTGGTCGTCAACCCAGCGGTCTTGTTCCTTCAGTTTTTCGATGCGTTCAGCTCGTTTTAACACATTTCGAGAACGTGCTAATCGTCCGCCGCCTTTGAGACTCTTGTCAACACTCATCGTAAGTTCCGAATATTCAGTCGTTTAGGACAATTTAGTGACGCCGGGGTCTATTCCAGCACCAATAGGCCGAGGAGTCTATCGGATGCTGACTTTCAAATCAATTGGTGAGATCATAATTTGTGGCCCTGAATTGAGATGATTTTTCCTCCAATCCCATCAGTTCTACTTCTTGATTGGTACGCAAACACCGTTTTCACGGAAGCAGCCTGTTTTCAGAAAGCGTGTTACTGAAATGATTGCTTTCTGGTCTTCAACCAGAAAAGAATGTAATGCTGGAATCGTCTTAAAGTCTTTGGCACCTGGTAGTTTCGTACTCGTGACAGAAACTGTTCCGTCATCATCACCGGGAACGAGTGGATTCCAGCCGGTGTCGGTTCCTCTTGCGCCGGCGACGATTCCGAATTCAAAATCTGGAATGGGGAGAGCGGCGATTGCTCCATTCTGATCCTTGACCAATTCCTGACCTGCAGGTCCGAAGACCCACTGATAAGCCAGATTTTTCTGCATAACATTTGCCATTTCGGCACCCAAGTTGGGAGTTGCGACCATGACTAATCGACCGATTCGCTTGTCGTGATTGCCTTCATTCTGTTGCAGGTACGCTCGAACCAGCAATCCACCCATGCTGTGGCAGACCAAATCGATCTGATCGATGCCTTCCAAAGAGTTGATCGTTTTGGTGAGATAATCGGCAGAATCTGCCATTGTCATCCGTGTGCTAGGATAATCAAAACTGACGACGGTGTACCCGTCTTTCTCCAATGCGGTCTTCATTTTCGAGAACGATTTGGAGGAACGAATAATTCCATGGACCAGAATCACCGCTTTCCCGTTCATCGGTCCAAGGCGTTTCTCAGCTGCGATTTTTGACAATGCGGATTGACATTCCTTGAGAGTTCCCCAGGAGCGGCGAACGTCACCGGGGTCGAGCAATCGGTGGTGTTTTGTCAGCACATTCTGTTGGATGCGGTAGCCATGAAAGAATTGAACATCCCCCCAAAACTGACGTCCACCCATGGTTTTGATGTCGATTTGGAATTTTGGAAGCTTCTTCGGCATGACCGTGAATGAACCTTGATCGAAGAGTGGTTTCTCTTGAGGGGCATCCTGTGCGAACAGAGTTCCGGATGTGGTCAAAAGAACCCCGGATACCAAAATGATTTTCATATTCATTTGCGCGTGACTCCCTGATAGACAGTCAGTTGGCGTCATCGATGGCTGAATGTCACGATGATTCTAAACAATTTCGCTGCGACTGACTCGTTAAATTTGGAAGGAAACTCCTACAATTCAGGAGTTTTCTGGTCACTCTTGAATCAAAATTGACCTTGTTCGGTTCGAACACTCAGGATAAGACCCAACCCCTTCCTAATTCCTCATGTCCCAGAATTTAAACCATCCCTGCCAAGTCACTCCTCTATCCCGATGGATACTCACCATCGGGTGTGGTTGTGTTCTCGCCGGTTTTTTCGCAGCGTCGAAGGTTGATCCAGATCCACGTGGATTTGGAACTCATCAGCAGTTCGGCTTACCTCCCTGTAGTTTCCGTCAAATTTTAGGAATTCCCTGTCCCAGTTGTGGCGGCACGACGTGTGTCGCACATTTTGTCCGCTGTCAGTGGATTCGTTCAATTGAGTCAAACGTAGCCGTGTTTTGTCTTGCAACACTTGGCTTGATGTACCTCCCTTGGTCTCTCCTGAGCCTTCGGAAAGGACACCTCGTTGGTGTTGCATCGCTGTCACATTTGTATTTAACGATCTCCATCAGTTTGAGTCTGATTGCAGTT
>JAJDEL010000455.1 GCA_029259835.1 Planctomicrobium sp.
CGACGAATTTCGAGCTGGTGTCAGCCCGCAAGACAAACATGATCGCATCAAGGAACTGAAAGCAGGCGGTGCAAGGGTCGCAATGGCAGGCGACGGCATCAACGACGCACCTGCTCTCGCGGCATCCGATGTTGGCATCGCAATGGGAACCGGCACCGACGTCGCGATTGAAAGCGCTGGAGTGACTCTCGTCAAAGGTGACCTGCGAGGCATTGAGAAGGCGATCCGTTTGAGTCTCGCAACAATGAAGAACATTCGCCAGAACCTGTTCTTCGCTTTCATTTACAACATCCTCGGTGTTCCCATTGCCGCTGGTATCCTCTATCCGTTCTTCGGAATCCTGCTCAGCCCCATGCTTGCCGCCGGAGCAATGAGTCTCAGTTCCGTCTCGGTCATCGCCAACTCTCTTCGGCTACGTTCCGAGCAGTTGTGATTTTCTGCTTGTGATATCAATTGCATTCCGTAATCAAGATTTAGATTTTGAACATAGAGCGATCGGAAGCAAAGTCAACTCAACCAGCAAGCTTCACCATCGTTCACAGGGCGGAAGATCCCATATCAGGCGGTCACAAACTTTATCTCCATTTACCAGATTGTGTCGCTTGCCCCGCCTGTTCTCTATTCTACCCTTACCAGAAGATTTCAAAGAAAAAAGCACTACAGTTTTGCACTGATCCTTCGGTCATGGTTTCACATTACGTTCAATGAAGTGTCGTCAGAATGAGCCATGGGTGTAGTCGCTTTGAACTTCCACTCTCGTTTAATCGGCAGAAATCGCTGGATTGCTCGTTTGGCACAGGTCGTGCTTTATCTTGAAGTAGCAAAAAGCTTCACCACCTTCCCTCTCATTAAGGAACAAACCCATGAAGAGTCTATTCACACTCGCTGCGATCGTTGCCGGACTCTGTTTCATCCCATCAACCTCGGAAGCCGGTGACTATTTCCATGGTGGCCACGGAGTTTATTCCGGTTACCAGGGTAGATCCCGGTACGGGCATGTTGACTACAGTCACTCACCATCTTCCAACTACAACCATGGGAGATTTTATGGTGGTCAGTCTCACGGTTTCGGCAACGCGTCCGGCTCTCAACCACACGTTCGTAGCGGATATTCACCTCGCTACCAATCATCAAATGGTCATCACCAGCGAGTAGGTGTTGGACGTTTGCACTTCGGTTATGGCGGGCATCACTAAGCGGACGTCTTCCCCTCTCAAATTTCAGTTCAGTGAGTCGTCAGAGTTCTAGCGGCTTGGCTGCGTGTGCCCGAGTCTTCCAAATCAATCCAACAGGATCAAACCATGTTTCGCACAACAACACTCGCTACCGTGTGCGCGTTGGCGCTTTCCGGATTTATCGCCACGCCCGCATCGGCACAACATCTCCACGGCGACTTGACAAACAGTCCGAATTATAGCCACCACCATCACGGTTATGGGGCCGGACACCATTTCGATTCTTACCACTACGACCACAGAAGTGACTACGGTCATGGGCATATCGGATTTCCGGCAATCACCCAAAATCGTCATCATGCGATCCCAGTCCATGCCGGGGCAGTGTGCCCTAGTGAATACAGGACCGACACGATCGCTTCTGGACCGATCGACTGCCCGCTTCAACGTGGCCGAGCGTTGTCGAACTCATCACCCGACAATTACCAACCCGGCTTCGGCTACGAAATCTCCGGCCACAACCATTCACATAGCGGTGACAGTCACAGCGGACATTCTCACGGTGGACACTCGCATAGCGAAAACTCACAACAGAGTCCATTCGACAACGATCCACCAACGTCCTTGGGGAGAAGTGACCTCGCACCACTGTCGTTGCCACACGGCTCCGTGAACGATTCTCCTCCTCAACAAGATTTCCGTCGTGAGCAGCCACCTCGGGACGATTCGATTCGGATAGACGTACCACCGCCATCGTCCATTGGCCCGATTTCTCCCGCTCCATCAAACAATGGTAACTCAAAACGATTTGACACTCCTCCACCATCGACTTTGTAAATGAATTGAACTCTGTCACTCACGACTCGAGCATTCGCAAGCTGTTTTCAATCACCAGGAGAGAGGCTCTTACATCGCCCCCAATTGCCGACCAAAGCGATGCAAATCCGGAAAAATTCAGGTCAACGAACAACACTTTAACCGTCAGTGAGAACGAGATGTTTTGGCGGAAAGTGCTGAACGTGCGACGCAACTGATTAACTACCCACGGCAGTTTCGATAGATCATCCGACATCAATGCGGGGCTGGTAGTCACAATAGTCGCATTGCTTCCAGTGGCTCCCATTGCAAGTCCCAGTGATGTCCTGACCATCGCCGGGGCATCGTTGGCTCCGTCGCCGATCCTGTCGAGATAACCGTGTTGCCTGTACATGATCTTTAAACAGGTTCAGGACCGATTCTAGTCTATTAGGGATGAGAATGAGTGGAAAGATTCCTGTCCATTCGGTCACGATGACATGCCATTTGTGAGCAAAGTCCTTGATCATGCTCATGGCTGAATCTTTGAAAGTGTGCCAGTAATATCTTCACGGCCATATTGAATCGCGATTGACTCGTTATCACTGTGAACCCTGTCAGTCACACTATCCAGAGAGTTTTCAGAAGGTGTTACGACCACCGAAAACCTCTCAACCGAATCGCCCTGTTACTTGAAAATACTCTTTTTACGATATTGGCTTCGTTGTGACATCGAATGGTCGACGGACTTGTTTTGCCACTCTCGATCTGATCATGAACAGTTCTGTCAAGCGAATTGTTCCTTACCTATCCGATGAATCCGTCTCATCGTGAAAAATTGGTAGAGACTTGAAGCAAATGATCGGCAACACATGCAATCCCTTGGCTGTCAATTTTGGTTGCCTCTCCGATCAATGATGCAAAAGTAGATTGTCGAGCAAGTTTCATTTTCCGCTGGACAAAGGACGTTGTGAGGCGCTAAATAGTGAAAGGCGATTCATCGCTGAAAACGATTACTGACCTGCCGACTCTGTGAATCAAATGATGCAGAGCGGTCGAACTGCTTGGCTATGCTTTGAAGAACCTGACTCTCCCTGCAAATGCTTGGCAGACCGAGGAACAAGCTTACACAAAATCGGTATCGGTATTGTCGAAATCGACTGCGGTGGCAAAGAGAACAAATAACGAACTTCCAGTGCTCGTTGCTGATGCTGGTCCCGCAGCGAGTTTCGCCTGGGAAGAGTTCATCTATGCCAAGATTCGCAACCCACACACTCGAACTGCATATGAACACGCAATTCGTCAGTTTCTTCGGCATTGCGAACAACACGGAAGAGAGTTGGTCCATATCTCACCGCGTGACGTCGGCAGCTACCTCGACGGTCTCGACTATGCACCGGCCACCAAGAAACTGCATCTCTCAGCCCTGCGGCATTTCTTCGACACTCTGGTTTCTCGACACGTCGTTGTCCTCAATCCAGCCTCTTCAGTTCGTGGAGAACGATTACAAGTCGTCGAAGGCAAAACGCCGGAGATTTCCATCGAGCAGGCACGAAAGTTGATGCAGAGCATCGACACCAATTGTGTCGTCGGACTGCGAGACCGAGCCATCATCTCCATTCTCATCTACACAGCGGCACGAGTCGGAGCAATCGCCAAATTGCGTCACGACAGTTTCTACGACACCGGCGAACAGTTCTGTCTTCGGTTCCACGAAAAAGGAGGCAAATCGCGAGAGATCCCAGTCCGCCACGACCTGCAACAATTCATTCACGAGTATCTCATTGCCGGTAAA